>NZ_LGCW01000007.1:0-32730 GCF_001279365.1 Streptomyces sp. NRRL F-5755
CCGCCCCCGCCACGGCCGCCGCCCCCGACATACCGGTGGCCAACGTCAAAGCGCACCTGGGCCAGCTCCAGTCGATCGCCACCGCCAACGGCGGCAACCGGGCCCACGGCCGGCCCGGCTACCGGGCCTCGCTCGACTACATCAAAGGCAAGCTGGACGCCGCGGGCTTCACCACCACCGTGCAGCAGTTCACCACCAGCGGCACCACCGGCTACAACCTCATCGCCGACTGGCCCGGCGGCGACCTGAACCAGATCCTGATGTCCGGCGCGCATCTGGACTCGGTCAGCGCGGGCCCCGGCATCAACGACAACGGCTCCGGCTCGGCCGCGGTCCTCGAAAACGCGCTGGCCGTCGCCCGCGCCGCCGCCAAGCCCGCCAAGCACCTGCGGTTCGGCTGGTGGGGCGCCGAGGAACTGGGGATGCGCGGCTCCCAGTACTACGTCAGCAGGCTGGCCGCGACGGAGCGCGCGAAGTTCAGCGGCTACCTGAACTTCGACATGGTCGGCTCCCCCAATCCCGGCTATTTCGTCTACGACGACGACCGCACCATCGAGGGCGTCTTCAAGGACTACTACGCCTCGGTGAACATCCCCACGGAGATCGAGACCGAGGGCGACGGCCGCAGCGACCACGCGCCGTTCAAGAACGCCGGCATCGCCGTCGGCGGCCTGTTCTCCGGCGCCGACTACACCAAGACGGCCGCCCAGGCGCAGAAGTGGGGCGGTACGGCGGGCCAGCCCTTCGACCGTTGCTACCACCGCTCCTGCGACACCTCGTCGAACATCAACGACACCGCTCTGGACCGCAACAGCGACGCCATCGCGCACGCGGTGTGGACCCTGGGCGTCGGCTCGACGACCCCGCCCGGCGGCACCGTCTTCGAGAACACCGAAGACGTCCAGATCCCGGACGCGGGGGCCGCGGTCACCTCGTCGGTGACGGTCTCCGGGCGTACCGGCAACGCGCCGGCCGCCCTGAAGGTCGGGGTGGACATCAAGCACACCTACCGCGGTGACCTGGCCATCGACCTCGTCGGGCCGAGCGGGCGGGCGTACCGGCTGAAGAACTCCAGCGGCTCGGACTCGGCGGCGAACGTGATCACCACGTACACCGTCGACGCGTCCGCCGAGACCGCCGACGGCAGCTGGCAGCTGCGGGTGCAGGACCTCGGGCCGCAGGACACCGGCTACATCGACAGCTGGAAACTCACCTTCTGACGGCCGCCTTTTGACGGCCGCCTTTTAACGGCCGCCTTTTAACGGCCGCCCGCGCCGCCGGGCACACGGCGCGGGGCGTGACGGCATCAGACCGTGACGTCCCGCGTCGTGAAGCGCGCCCAGGCGGCGGAGCCGAAGACCAGCGCGTACAGCGCCTGGAGGCCCAGGTTCTGCTGGAGCCGGTCCCAGTAGACGGGCTCGCGCAGCACGTCGGCGAAGGACAGCCAGTGGTGCGGGAAGAGGTACGGCTGGATCGCGTGCAGTTGCGGGATGGTGTCCAGGATCTGCACCATGATCAACAGGCCGACCGTGGTGGCCATCGCGGCGATGCCGCTGTTGGTGAGCGTCGAGACGAACAGGCCGATCGCCGCCACCCCGACGAGGGACAGGGCCACCACCGCCGCGACGGCCAGCGCGCGCAGCAGCCCCTCACCGAACGGCACGGTCGTCCCGGACAGCAGCGTCACCTCGCCCACGGGGAACAGCAGCGCGCCGGTCACCAGCGCCGACGCCGCCACGACCAGCGTCGCCACCAGGCAGAACGTCAGCGTGGTCACGTACTTGACCAGCAGCAGCTTGGTCCGCCCGGCGGGTGCGACGAGCAGATAGCGCAGCGTGCCGGTGTGCGCCTCGCCCGCGACGGCGTCCCCGGCGACCACGCCGACCGCCAGCGGCAGGAAGACCGGCAGGGTGACGGCCAGCGCGGTGAAGACCAGGAACAGGCCGTTGTTGGTGATCTGCGAGACGAAGGCCGCGCCGCCACCGCCTCCGCCGCCCGAGCCGCCGCCGTCGCCGCTCGTCTCGATCTTCACGGCGATGCCGATCAGGACCGGTACGGCGGCGAGCACGGCGAGCAGGACGAGGGTGCGCCAGCGCCGGAAGGTCGTACCGATCTCGTTGCGCAGCAGCCCGAGCGACCACAGGGGCCGCGGCGTACGGCGCACATCGGCGCCCCCTGCCCCGGGATGCGTCCCGGTGTCCTGCGCGCTCCCCGGCGCCTCAGCCCGCGACATCGAAGCCCTCCCCCGTGAGCTGGACGAAGACGTCCTCCAGGGACGCCCGTTCGGTGCCGAAGGACCGGACCCGCACCCCGGCGCGCACCAGCGCGGCGTTCACGTCGGCGAGGTCGGGCGGCCCGGCGGGCGGCGCGGGCAGGTCCCCGGTCACCCGCTCGTCGGTCACCACCAGATCGGTGATGCCGTGTTCCTTGAGCACCCGCAGCGCGTCGGCGGTGTCGGGCGTGCCGACCGTCAGCCGCCCGCGGGTGTCCGCGGACAGTGCGGCGACCGTGCCCTGGGTGACGAGCCGGCCGCGCGCCATCACCGCGGCGTGCGTGCAGACCTGCTCGATCTCGTCGAGGAGGTGGGAGGAGAGGAAGACGGTGGTGCCGTCGCCCGCCAGCTCCCTGACCAGCGTACGGATCTCGCGCATGCCCTGCGGGTCCAGGCCGTTGGTCGGCTCGTCCAGGACGAGGAGGTCACGGGGCTGGAGCAGCGCCGCGGCCAGCCCCAGCCGCTGCTTCATGCCCAGCGAATACGCGCGGGCCTTCTTGCGGGCGGCCGCCGCCAGGCCGACCCGGTCCAGGGCCTGGTCGACCCGCCGCGCACGCGTACGCGGATCGGCGGCCGGGTCGGCGGCGTCGTACCGGACGAGGTTGTCGCGCCCGCTGAGGAAGCCGTACAGGGCCGGTCCCTCGATGAGGGCACCGACCCTGGGGAGCACCCGGCGGGCCGCCCGCGGCATCGGCTCGCCGAGCAGCCGGGCCCCGCCGGCGGACGGCTCGATCAGGCCGAGCAGCATCCGGATCGTGGTCGTCTTGCCCGAGCCGTTGGGGCCGAGGAAGCCGAAGACGCTGCCGCGCGGTACGGCGAGGTCGAGCCGGTCGACGGCGAGCTGGCCGCCGCGGTACCTCTTCGTCAGCCCCCGGGTCTCGATCACCCGGTCCCCGGCGGACGGCTGCGTCATCGGCTCCCCCAACTGATCGGGCAACGGGTCGGGCCACGGGTCGGACCTGTGACCGCGGACCGCCCGCGACGGCGGCCCGGCGGGCGGGGCGGGACCGGCCCGCCCCGCCGCGCGCGCGTTACTTGGCGGCCTCGGCGGCCTTGATCAGGGACTGCTTGTCCACGGCACCGGCGTAGACCGAGCCGTCGTCCGTCACCAGGGCGTTGACCAGGCGGGTGCTGAACATCCGGCCGGAGCCGAACTTCCCGCTGACCTTCTCGCCCAGGCTGTCCAGCAGCTTGGCCGCGTCGCCGGAGGCGTTCTTGCCGGCCGAGGCCAGGCCGGAGCCGTTCCCCTTCAGGTGGGCTATGGAGGTCCAGCCGTTGCCGATGACCTCGAAGCCGCCGCTCTTCGCGCCCTTGGCGCTCTTGCCGTCCCGGCCGGTCAGGCCGTACTGCCCGAGGAAGCCCTTGAGGTCCTCGGAGGCCCTGCCCTGGTCGGCGCGGTGCCGGTCGCGGGCCTTGTCGCCGTCCACGACCTTGGCGCCCTTCGGCACCTTGAAGGCGAAGGTGTCCGCCGCCGGCTTGGCGAAGTCGACGGAGGTGAAGCCCACGTCGACCGCCGCGGCGCCGCCGCCCTTGGGCGTGAGCGTGAACTTCAGCGGCACGCCGGTCTCGGCGTCCACCGAGATCCGTATCGAGTCGACCGTGGAGCCGGCCTGCTTGGGCTTGACCGAGAGCTGGTAGGCGTCCCGTCCGGCCACCTTGGCCGTGCCGTCGACGGACACCGAGGTGGTGTCGCCGACCGCGTCCAGCGCCTTCTTGGCCAGCTCCTGCGGGGTGGCGTTCTTCAGGTCCGCGGAACCACCGGACCTGTCGGACTTCTCCGAGCGGTGCTGCCCCTTGCCTGCGTCGGCCGGGACCGTGCGGTGGTACGCGGTGTTGCTGCTGCTGTCGTAGCCCCACAGGTCGCGGCCGTTGTGGACGAGGTTGTACTCGGCGGCCTTGCCGACGACGGAGAGCCGCTGCTTGTCGGGGCCGTCGACGGCGACGCGCAGCGTGTGCGACCCGGACGCCAGCTCCGACAACCGGCTCTGCGGGCTGGCGGAGGAGCCGTCACCGCCCTTGCCGTCACGGTCCGCGGACCCGCCGCCGAACGCGCTCGCGCCGCTGCCGGACAGACCGGCGGGCAGGCCCAGGTCGGTGGTCGTACGGACCGTGCCGGACAGCTGCTGCACATCCGACTTGGCGATCTTCGCTATGAGGTCCTGCGCCGAGATCTCCGGCAGATCCGGGGAGCCCGAGCCGGCGAAGGCAGGGACCAGTCCGATCGAGGCCGCCGCGACGCCCACGACCGCGACCGGGATCGCGTACCGCATCGTCCTGCGGCGCTTCGCGGAGCGCCCCCCGTCCCCGTCCCACTCGTCGGTGACCTGTGTCGGTTGGTTCCGTGGCATGTGCCCTACCTCCGTCGTGAGCGGCGGCTTGCTATGCGACGCACTCGTCCCACTCCCGGGCTCATTGTGACCCGTTCCGCCGCGGCGTGGTGCTGTTCATCCCACCAAATCGGCCAGAGGTACGCGTCAGCCCCCGGGGCCAACTCCTCCTACTCCCGTGGGATGACCTGCCATGGCCGAAAGACAGAGGCAGTACGGCCGGAGGCGGAGCGGACCCTGAGAGGCGGCCAGGGTTCCACCGGTGTCACGGGCCCCCATGGACCCCCACGCCCCGTAGGGCACGCCGTTTTGCGGGGCGCTCCGCCCCGTAGGGACCGGTCAGCCCGCCCGGTGCACCACCGAGTCGCACAGCCCCTCCAGGGCCGCCTTCGCCATGCACTCCGGCAGCGGCGCCAGCGTGGCCCGCGCCTCTTCCGCGTAGCGGACGGTGTCCCGGCGGGCCTGCTCCAGCGCCGGGTGGGCACGCAGCCCGGCCAGCGCCTCGGCGTGCCGGGCGTCGTCGGTCAGGTCCCCGGCCAGCAGGTCGCGCAGTTCGCGGTCCTTGTCGGTGCCGCGCTCGCTGTCGGCGAGGGCGCGCAGGTGCAGGACGGGCAGGGTCGGGATGCCCTCGCGCAGGTCCGTGCCGGGGGTCTTGCCGGACTCGTGGGAGTCGCTGGCGATGTCCAGGACGTCGTCGGCGAGCTGGAAGGCGGTACCGAGCCGCTCGCCGTACTGGGTCAGGATGTTGACGATGGACTCGTCGGCGCCGGACATCATCGCGCCGAAGCGGCCCGCGACGGCGATCAGCGAGCCGGTCTTGCCCGCGATGACGTCCAGGTAGTGCTCGATCGGGTCCCGGCCGTCGCGCGGTCCGGCCGTCTCCAGGATCTGGCCGGTCACCAGGCGTTCGAACGCCTCGGCCTGGATACGGACGGCCTCCGGGCCGAGGTCGGCCAGGATGTGCGAGGCGCGCGCGAAGAGGAAGTCGCCGGTCAGCACGGCCACCGAGTTGCCCCAGCGGGCGTTGGCGCTGGACACCCCGCGGCGCACGTCCGCCTCGTCCATGACGTCGTCGTGGTACAGCGTCGCCAGGTGGGTCAGCTCGACGACGACGGCGGACGGGACGACGCCCGGCGTGTGCGGGTCGCCGAACTGCGCGGCCAGCATCGCCAGCAGCGGCCGGAAGCGCTTGCCACCTGCGCGTACGAGATGCTGGGCGGCCTCGGTGATGAACGGCACGTCGCTTTTGGTGGCCTCCAGCAGGCCCTCCTCGACAGCCGCCAACCCGGCCTGGACATCGGCCTCAAGAGCCTGGTCCCGCACGCTCAGCCCAAAGGGCCCGACGACGGTCACGAGGGGTACTCCTGTCTGCTGACGATCAAACGGATTGTCGATCTGTCGCTTGTCTCCACCATTGGCCAGCGTATCCGGTCGCTGTTGGATCACCGTGAGCGCCCGCCCCTCCGGGGCGCTCGAACGGTGTGCGGGCCCGGGAAGGCCCGGCGCGGGCACGACGGACAGCCGTCCGGTATGCCCGATAGCCACCAATGATGCGTCTTCCGCGCAGGAAAACCGCAGGAGAGTCACAGCAGAACCGCAGCAGGAACACATCCCCATCGCAGCAGAGCGGGAGCCGGAGCACCCCGCCGCGCGGCAGGGTGCTCCCCTCAGCCGTCAGTACGCTTCGGCCACCGCCCCCGCCAGCCGCCGGGACGCGAACTCCGTACCGCACACGAAGCGCATCACGGGCCCGAAGGACGCCGCCGCCGGGAGCCCGGTGAAGTACAGGCCGGGAACCGACGAGCCGAAGCCCGCGTCCAGGCGTGGACCGCCCCCGCTCACCGCGACCCCGGTGCGCAGGCCCTGGCCGAGGAAGTCCATCGCCGCCAGATCGACCTGGTAGCCGGTGGCGGCCAGGACGTGGTCGGCGGCCAGTTCGCCGGTCCGCCCGTCGGGGCCGCGCAGGGTCAGGACCGGGCGGCCGTCCTCGACGCGCGCCCGTACGACCTGCCGCCCGGCCGTCACCTGGACGCGCCCCACGAAGCGCTCCCGCAGCCACCAGGCGCCCAGCGGTCCCAGCACCCGGCGCACCAGATAGCGCCGGGCGGGCGCGGGCAAGTGGCGGAAACCGCCCGCGTAGTAGGTGAACGCGTACAGCGACCACGCGTTTCCGAACGGTGTCCGGGGGCGCAGCTTCGGCTGCCGGTCCGGCGGTGCGCCGAAGCCCACGGCGGTCCGGCCGCGCGTCACGATCCGGACGGAGCGGGCGCCGGTCTCGGCGAGCAGCACCGCGCTCTCCAGCGCCGACTGCCCGGCACCGATCACCACCACGTCCCGGCCCGCGAAGACCGACAGGTCGTGGTGCTGGGAGCTGTGCGAGACGGGCCCGGTGGGGGACGGCCCGTCCGGCACCGCCGCGGCCAGTTCACGCGGCAGCCGGGCGAATCCGGTCAGTCCGGTGGCCACGACGACCGCCCGCGCCCGGAACTGTTCACCGCTGTCCAGTTTCAGCTCGAAGCCGCCGGCCCGCCGGTCGGCCGAGACGACCCGTACCTGCTCCAGGTCGGGCACCAGCCGCTGCTGGAACCAGTCGCCGTACCGGACGAAGGTCTCGACGGGGATGATGTCCCAGTCCGACTCGTACCGCCGCTCGCCGACCGCGTCGCAGAAGTCGCGCAGCGAGTGCCCGGCCTGCGGAGTGTCGATGCTGGACGCCATGGGCGTCGATTTCAGCAGCATCCCGGCGGGCATGTGCTCGCGCCAGCTGACCATCGGCCTGCCGAAGACGCGTACGGGCACTCCCCGCGCGCGCAAGTGCGCCGCCGTCGACAGGCCGTACGGACCGGCCCCGATGACTGCTACCGGAGTGTTCACGTGCGTTCCCCTCCCCAGGGTGTTTCTGGTCCGGCAGTGCTGCCACTGCCACGGCGGGGAACTGCTGAATGGCTCCCCCGTTGCTCACCATTGCTCTCGCGCCACTCCCCCGTTGCCGCACCGTCCCGGCGCCCCTCCGCCGCTACGGCCGCGTCTGCTGCTGAAGCGCCCCGCTCTCCGCCGCCGCCCGCGCGCGCCTGCTCGCCCGCCGCAGCTCCAGCAGATGCCGGGCCCCCGGCCCCACGAACCGGGCCAGCATCGTGAAGAACGGCTTGAGGTCGTCGGCGGCCAGCCACGCCAGCTCGGTGCCGGTGGCGCGATCCGGCGCGTGCGGCGTCGTGTAGCCACTGCGGCGGTACGCGAGCATCGCCGGCAGATCGATGTTCTCCACGACGAACCGCCGGCCCGCGCGCTGCTCCGCCTCCGGCACCTTCCGGCCGGTCAGGTCCAGATGCTGCGCCCGTACGACGTCGATGCCCGCCTCGTTCTCGAACAGGCGGAACTGGGCGCCCATCCGCGGATTGAAGTCCAGCAGCTTGTAGGCGCCGTCCCGCCGGTCGTAGCGCCAGTCCAGGTCGACGATGCCGCTGAAGCCGATGCGCTTGATGAACTGGGCGGTCATCTCGGCCAGTTCCGGGTTGTCGACGACGTACGCGCAGGCCGTCATGCCCGCGTGCGGCGGCCAGGAGCGCACCTTGACCCCGGTGAACAGGGACAGCGCGGTGCTCTCCGCGTCGAAGTACGCGTGCACGATCCAGTCCTCGGCCTCCTCCCGCGGCAGGTACTCCTGGAGGATCACATCCGGCCGCGGCCCCCAGTCGCGGGCCAGGCCGAGCAGCTGACACGGATCGGCGATCCGCGTCGTACCGGCCACCACGGGGTGTCTGCGCCGCTGAAACGCCTCCCGGTTCTTTGCGACGACCGGAAAACGCGCCTGCGCGGCGAAGCGCTCGATGTCCTCCGGCGACTGCGGGAAGGCGGTCGCCGGTGACGGCACCCCGTGCTCGACGCACAGTTCGTGCAGGCCCTGCTTGCTCGCCAGGCGGCGCGGCAGACACGCGTCGAGGCGGGGGAACAGGAAGCGGTCGCCGAGCGCGTCGGCGTATTCGCCGATCAGGACGGCGGCCTCTTCGTCGGTCGGTATCAGGACCGCGGGCCGGCCGATGCGCTTGCCGATGCGCAGCAGCACCTCGGCGAGCTGCTGCGGGTCCTCCCGCCCGGTGGTCGGCCAGACGCAGCGCCCGTGCAGATAACGGGAAGCGGCGGCGGGCGTGAACCGGTCCTCGGTGATGGCGTACATGGGCACGCCGAGACGCCCCAGGCTGCGGATCGCCCCCACCCCGCCGTGGTGCAACGGATAATCGCCGATCTTCACGATGAGCCCCGGAACCGTCCGGTCCACCGCGAACGATGTGCTGGTACGAGCCACCTGACCCCCCAACGGCGCGTCCCGCCCCGGCCGCGCCCCATGGAAGCTAGGGCCCGAACTGACCGAACCGGCACCGCTTTTCAGGACATTACGAACTCTTTAGGCGTCGACTCCTTTGTCCCTCGCACGTTCCGCTCCGGTTTTCCTCCGCTGCCGCGTGGTTCCACGTGAAACCGAGCCACCGCCGCCCCGTCCACGGCCATCTGGCCATCCCCTCCCGGCCCGTTGGGCCGTAATCTGATCGACGGGCCCACCGGCCCGCGGCCACAGGTGACGACACACGCGAGACGACCACGCGAGGAGCCGTACATGCCCGAGCAGCACCCGCTCGACCTGCCCGAAGACCACCCCTTCGGGCCGCACACCCTTCCCTACGGCGTCTTCGGCACGGCGGACGAACCGGAGCGGCGCCGCATCGGTGTGCGCTACGGCGACCACGTACTGGACCTGAACGCGCTCGCCGCCACCTCCGAGTCGCCGCACGCCGACCTGCTCGCCGCGCCGACCCTGAACCCGCTGCTGGCCGCCGGCCGCGAGATCTGGCAGGCCGTACGGGAGGCCGTGCGCACCGCGGTCACCGACCCCGCGCACCGGAGCACCACCGAGTCGCTGCTGATCCCGCTGTCCGAGGTGACGCTGCACCTGCCCTTCGAGGTCGCGGACTACGTCGACTTCTACGCCAGCGAACACCACGCCACCAACGTCGGCCGGATCTTCCGCCCGAACGCCGACGCGCTCACCCCCAACTGGAAGCACCTGCCGATCGGTTACCACGGCCGGTCCGGCACCGTCGTCGTCTCCGGCACCCCGGTGGTCCGGCCCAGCGGCCAGCGCAAGGCTCCGGCCGACGCGGCGCCCGTCTTCGGCCCGTCCACCCGGCTGGACATCGAGGCGGAGGTCGGCTTCGTCGTCGGCACCCCGTCCGCGCTCGGCGAGCCCGTCGGCCTCGACGGCTTCCGCGAGCACGTCTTCGGCGTCTGCCTCGTCAACGACTGGTCGGCGCGCGACATCCAGGCGTGGGAGTACGTGCCGCTCGGCCCCTTCCTCGGCAAGTCCTTCGCGACCTCGGTGTCCGCCTGGATCACGCCGCTGGACGCGCTGGACCACGCCCGTACGGCACCGCCCGCCCGCGATGTGCCGCCGCTCGCGTACCTGGACGACTCGGACACCGAACCGGGCGGCATCGACCTGCGCATCCAGGTGGACATCAACGGCGAGACGGTCGCCCGCCCGCCGTTCTCCGCGATGTACTGGACGGCCGCTCAGCAGCTCGCCCACATGACGGTCAACGGCGCCTCGCTGCGCACCGGCGACCTCTACGCCTCCGGCACGGTCTCCGGCCCCGAACCGGACCAGCTCGGCTGCCTCCTCGAACTCACCCAGGGCAAGGGGCCCTTCCTGGAGGACGGCGACGAGGTCACCCTGACCGCCTGGGCGCCCGGCCCCGAAGGCTCCCGCATCGGCCTGGGCGAAGTCACCGGGCGCATCCGGCCCGCGCGGACCTCATGACCGGGAGCACGGGGGAAGGCTCGTACGCGGACCGGGGGCCCACCCTGCCCGAGGAGTTACTGCTCCTCGGGCTGGACCCGGAGCACGGCAAGCCGCTCAACGACCCGTCCCACCTGCGGTACGGCCTGGCCGGGGCCGCCCTCGCGGAGCTGGAGTGGGCCGGGCAGGTCTCCGAGGGCCGCGGCGGCCGGATCACCGTGGGCAGTCCGCTGCCGCTCGGCGACCTGGTGCTGGACACCGCGCTGGGCACCCTGTCCGTCTCCGGCAAGGACGGGGACGTCAAGGTCAAGCGGTGGGTGCGGAGCACGGCACACGGCATCGACGAGGTGTGCCGGCAGCGGCTGGAACAGCGTGACGCGGTCCGCCGGGAGTCCCGGCGCGCGCTGGGCCTGTTCCGTTACGAGCGTCTGGCGCCCGGTCCGGTGGACCTGGCCGGACCGGCCCGCGCCCGCTTCGAGAGCGCCCTGGCCAGTGGCTTCGCGGACCCCCGCGGCCGGCTGCTCGGCGCCCTGGTCTCGGCCGTCCACCTGGACCGCAAGCTGGTGCGGGGCCACGACCGGCGGGCCGTACGCCGTGACCTGAAAGCGCTGGCCCGTGAGCACTGGATCGCCCGCGCGGTCGCGGCCGCGGTCTTCGAGGACGAGGCCGCGGTCGGCGGATGAACCCGGGCCGCCCCGGCCCGCGTGTCGCGTTGCTAGCCTCACGTCTCCTGTCCCACAACGGAGGAGACGTACGTGCGCAAGGCAGCGCAGATCGCCGGGACGGCCGCCGTGGCCGCACTGCTGCTCAGCGGCTGCGGCAGCAGCAGCGACGGCGGCAAGGACGGCGCGGCGGACCGGCCGGGCAAGGCTCCGGCCGCCACCCCCTCGCAGGGCACCGGCGGGGACCGGCCCGCCGAGGGCGCCGGCAGCCTCGACGGCGCCTGGACGGCCAGGACCGGCGACTCGCACCTCACCCTGGTGATCTACCGGGGCACCGCCTCCATGGGCCTCGGCGCCGACACCGCCTCGGCCTGCCAGGGCAAGATCGAACAGGCCGGCGCCACGGTGATCGCCCTGAAGTGCATGGGCGGCCACACCACCCGCACACTGGGCACCGTCACACCGGGCGGCGACGGCAGGACGCTGACGGTGAAGTGGAAGGGCGGGCCCACTGACGCGTTCACCAAGGCCCAGGGCAAGCTGAAGCTGCCCGGGATGCCCAGCCTGCCGGCGGGCGCACCGACCTCCTGAGAGCCCGTGTCACCGCCCCGGCCGGGTGCTCCACCCCAGCCACCACTCTGACGGCGCATCAGCCTCCCTCGGCCGTACCGGGCCCCGACCGGCGCGAACGGCCGAGGGCCGCTACGCCACCAGGGGTGTTTCCGGAGCGGCACCGGATAAAGACGTCATACGCTGAGCCATATTCACTCCGAGTAGTTGATCGACACCGACGACCACGAGGAGTCACGAGATGCGCCTGCGCACCTCCGTCGCCGCCGCCTTCGGAGCGGCCGTACTCGCCCTGACCACCCCCACCTCCGCCTACGGCGCCGTTGGCGTCTTCTCCTACGGCTTCAACACCGGCGACAAGCTCGACCAGCGCGCGGCCCTCTTCGACCCGCCGGGCAAGGAGTGCATCACCCTCAAGCTGCCGGACGAAGCCGACTTCGCCTACGCCGCGTTCAACCGGACCAACGCGACCGTGACGCTCTTCGCCGACGACGACTGCAGCAGCGACGTCTACTTCGTCGTACCGCCCCACAAGGCCGCACCGAAGAAGGTGCTGCTCCGCTCGGTGATGTTCTCCCGCTGAGCCCGGCCCGCACCGCGCAGAACCGCGCCCGCACTCTCCGGCCGGCCTTCCTCGCACGTCGCTTTCGGCCGCGCCGGTCCCCCTTCGTACGCTGAGACGCGCCACGGCCGCCGCCCGGCACCCGCAAGGGCACCGGACGGCGGCCGTGGACCGCGGGCCGTCCGGGGACGGCCACCGCTCAGCGCACGAACACCCCCGCCTGGCCCGCCAGGTCCAGGAAGTACTGCGGCGCCAGGCCCAGTACCAGGGTGACCGCGACGCCCACCCCGATGGCCGTCATCGTCAGCGGGCTGGGCACCGCCACCGTCGGTCCGTCCGCCTTCGGCTCGTCGAAGAACATCAGCACGATGACACGGATGTAGAAGAACGCGGCGATCGCGGACGAGATCACACCGATCACCACCAGCCAGCCCGCGCCGCTCTCCGCCGCCGCCTTGAACACCGCGAACTTCCCGGTGAAACCCGAGGTCAGCGGGATGCCGGCGAAGGCGAGCAGGAACACCGCGAAGACCGCGGCGGTCAGCGGCGAGCGCCGCCCCAGCCCCGCCCACTTCGACAGGTGGGTGGCCTCGCCGCCCGCGTCCCGCACGAGCGTGACCACCGCGAACGCGCCGAGCGTCACGAAGGAGTACGCCGCCAGGTAGAACAGGACGGAGGAGATGCCGTCCTTGCTGGTGGCGATCACACCGGCCAGGATGAACCCGGCGTGCGCGATGGAGCTGTACGCCAGCAGCCGCTTGATGTCGGTCTGGGTGATCGCGACGATCGCGCCGCCCAGCATCGTGACGATCGCGACGCCCCACATGACCGGCCGCCAGTCCCAGCGCAGGCCCGGCAGGACCACGTACAGCAGCCGCAGCAGCGCGCCGAACGCGGCGACCTTGGTGGCCGCCGCCATGAACCCGGTGACCGGCGTCGGCGCGCCCTGGTAGACGTCCGGCGTCCACATGTGGAAGGGCACCGCGCCGACCTTGAAGAGCAGACCCATCAGCACCAGCGCCGCGCCGATCAGCAGCAGCGCGTCGTTGCCCATGGTGTCGGCCAGCGCCGGGGTGATCTGCTTGGCGCCGTCGCTGACGACCTCCGCGATACCGGCGTATGTGACGGTGCCGGCGTAGCCGTACAGCAGCGCGATGCCGAAGAGCAGGAACGCCGAGGAGAACGCGCCGAGCAGGAAGTACTTCACCGCCGCTTCCTGGGAGAGCAGGCGCTGGCGGCGGGCCAGCGCGCACAGGATGTACAGCGGGAGGGAGAAGACCTCCAGCGCGACGAAGAGCGTCAGCAGGTCGTTGGCCGCGGGGAAGACCAGCATCCCGCCGACCGCGAACAGCGCGAGCGGGAACACCTCGGTCGTGGTGAACCCGGCCTTGACCGCGGCCCGTTCGGCTTCGCCTCCGGGCACCGCCGCGGCCTGCGCCGCGAAGGAGTCCACCCGCTTGCCGTGCGCCGCCGGATCGAGCCGGCGCTCGGCGAAGGTGAACGTGGCGACCAGCGCCACCAGCAGGATCGTGCCCTGGAGGAAGAGCGCCGGGCCGTCCACGGCGATGGCGCCCATGGCCGTGATCTTGGCCTTGGTGGTGCCGAAGCCGCCCGCCGCCAGCCCCACAACGGCCGCGAACCCGGCGGCCAGCGCGAGGACGGACAGCAGCAGCTGCGCGTAGTAGCGGCTGCGGCGCGGCACGAACCCTTCCAGTACGACGCCGACGACCGCGGCGCCCAGCACGATCAGGGCCGGCGCCAGCTGGGCATACTCGATCTTCGGCGCCGGGATCCTGGCCGGAGCCTCGGCCGCCATGGTCCACAGGCTGTGGACGCTCGCCACGGAACTCACTTCGCGGCCTCCGCATCTGCCTTCACGGGTACGTCGGGGCGGGGATCGTGCTGGTCGACGACGGACAGGGTGTGGTCCACCGCCGGGTTGACGAGATCCGTCAGCGGCTTGGGATAGACACCGAGGAACAGCAGGAGGGCGATCAGCGGGGCGACCACGGCCAGCTCCCGCGCCTTGAGGTCGGGCATCGCCCGGACCTCGGCCTTCACCGGGCCGGTCATCGTCCGCTGGTAGAGGACGAGGACATACAGCGCGGCGAGCACGATGCCGGCGGTGGCCACGATGCCCACGGCCGGGTAGCGGCTGAACGTGCCGACCAGCACCAGGAATTCGCTGACGAACGGCGCCAGGCCCGGCAGCGACAGCGTCGCCAGACCGCCGACCAGGAACGTCCCGGCCAGCACCGGTGCGGCCTTCTGCACCCCGCCGTAGTCGGCGATCAGCCGGGAGCCGCGCCGCGAGATCAGGAATCCGGCGACCAGCATCAGCGCCGCCGTCGAGATGCCGTGGTTGACCATGTACAGCGTCGCGCCGCCCTGGCCCTGGGTCGTCATGGCGAAGATGCCCATGATGATGAAGCCGAAGTGGGAGATGGAGGCGTACGCGATCAGGCGCTTGATGTCGCGCTGGCCGACCGCGAGCAGCGCGCCGTACAGGATGCTGATCAGCGCGAGGACGAGGACGACCGGGGTGGCCCAGCTGCTGGCCTCCGGGAAGAGCTGGAGGCAGAAGCGCAGCATCGCGAAGGTGCCGACCTTGTCGACCACCGCGGTGATCAGTACGGCGACCGGCGCGGTGGACTCGCCCATCGCGCCCGGCAGCCAGGTGTGCAGCGGCCACAGCGGCGCCTTCACCGCGAAGGCGAAGAAGAAGCCGAGGAACAGCAGCCGTTCGGTGCCGGTGCCCAGCACCAGCTTGCCGTCGGCGCGCGCCTGGACGATCTCGGTGAGGGAGAACGTGCCGCTGCCGAGCTGGTCGGCGGTGGCCGCGTACAGCCCGATCACCGCGGCGAGCATGATCAGGCCGCCGGCCAGGTTGTAGAGCAGGAACTTCACGGCGGCCTGCGAGCGCAGCGCCGCGCTGTGCTCCTCGCCGCCGGACCCCGCTCGGTCCCCGAAGCCGCCGATGAGGAAGTACATCGGGATGAGCATGGCTTCGAAGAAGATGTAGAAGAGGAAGACGTCGGTGGCCTCGAAGGAGATGACCACCATCGCCTCGACGGCGAGCACCAGCGCGAAGAAGCCCTGGGTGGGGCGCCAGCGCCGGTTGGGCGTCGGTTCCTCAAGAGGATCGGCGTCGTGCCAGCCCGCCAGGATCACGAACGGGACCAGCAGCGCGGTCAGCGCGATCAGCGCCACCGCGATGCCGTCCACGCCCAGTTCGTAGCGGACACCGAAGTCCTTGATCCAGGCATGCGATTCGGTGAGCTGGAACGGGCCTTTGGCGCCCGGGGTGAAGCGGACCGCGACCACCGCCGCGAGCACCAGGGTGGCCAGCGAGAACAGCAGCGCCAGCCACTTGGCGACGGTGCGCTTGGCGGCGGGCACCGCTGCGGTGGCGATCGCGCCGAGCGCCGGCACCGCCGCGGTGGCCGTCAGAAGGGGAAACGACATGGCTCAGACACCCCTCATCAGCAGGGTCGCGGCGATCAGTACGGCCGCACCGCCCAACATCTGTACGGCGTAGGAGCGGGCGAAGCCGTTCTGCACCTGGCGCAGCCGGCCGGAGAGGCCGCCCATCGACGCCGCCGTGCCCCGGACCGCGCCGTCCACGACGGAGTGGTCCAGCTGGACCAGGGCGCGGGTCAGTTCGCCGCCGCCGCGTACCAGGACGGCGTGGTTGAAGTCGTCCTGGAGCAGGTCGCGGCGGGCCGCCCGGGTGAGCAGCGAGCCGCGCGGGGCGACGGACGGGACCGGCTTGCGCCCGTACTGGAGGTAGGCGAGCGCGACGCCGAGGACCATCACCACGATCGTGGCGGTGGTGATCGCCGAGGCGCTCAGCGGCGGGTGCCCGTGGTCGAAGGAGGTGACCGGCTCCAGCCACTTCACGAACGCCTCGTTGAGGCTGAACAGGCCGCCCGCCGCCACCGACCCGACGGCCAGCAGGATCATCGGGATCGTCATGGACTTCGGCGACTCGTGGGGGTGCGGCGGGGTGTACTCGCCTGGGGGTACCTCCCAGCCGCCAGGCTGGGGGATCGTCTCGGCCGCGGGCTCCACGGACGGCTCGGCGGGCGACGGGGTCGGTGCCTTGCGCCAGCGCTCCTCGCCGAAGAACGTCATCAGCATCACCCGCGTCATGTAGAACGCGGTGATCGCGGCGCCCAGGAGGGCGGCGCCGCCGAGGATCCAGCCTTCCGTGCCGCCCTTGGCGAAGGCCGCCTCGATGATCTTGTCCTTGGAGAAGAAGCCGGACAGCCCGGGGAAGCCGATGATGGCCAGATAGCCGAGGCCGAAGGTGATGAAGGTGATGGGCATGTACTTGCGCAGGCCGCCGTAGCGGCGCATGTCGACCTCGTCGTTCATCCCGTGCATCACCGAACCGGCGCCGAGGAAGAGACCGGCCTTGAAGAAGCCGTGGGTGACCAGGTGCATGATCGCGAAGGCATAGCCGACCGGGCCGAGCCCGGCGGCCAGGATCATGTAGCCGATCTGCGACATCGTCGAGCCCGCCAGGGCCTTCTTGATGTCGTCCTTCGCGCAACCGACGATCGCACCGAACAGCAGCGTCACCGCGCCGACCACCACCACGGCGGTCTGCGCGTCCGGCGCGCCGTTGAAGATCGCGCCGGAGCGGGTGATCAGGTAGACGCCCGCGGTCACCATCGTCGCCGCGTGGATCAGGGCCGAGACCGGGGTCGGGCCTTCCATCGCGTCGCCGAGCCAGGACTGGAGCGGGACCTGTGCCGACTTGCCGCAGGCGGCGAGCAGCAGCATCAGGCCGATGGCGGTGAGCTTGCCCTCGGAGGTCTCGCCCACCGCGCCCAGCACCGGGCCGAACGCGAACGTCCCGAACGTGGTGAACATCAGCATGATCGCGATGGACAGGCCGACGTCACCGACGCGGTTGACCAGGAACGCCTTCTTCGCCGCCGTCGCCGCGCTGGGCTTGTGCTGCCAGAAGCCGATGAGGAGGTACGAGGCCAGGCCGACGCCCTCCCAGCCGACGTACAGCAGCAGGTAGTTGTCGGCGAGGACGAGCAGCAGCATGGCCGCGAGGAACAGGTTCAGATAGCCGAAGAAGCGGCGGCGCCGCTCGTCGTGCTCCATGTAGCCGATCGAGTAGATGTGGATCAGCGATCCGACACCGGTGATCAGCAGGACGAACGTCATGGACAGCTGGTCCAGCTGGAAGGACACGTCCGCCTGGAAGCCGCCCACCGGCACCCAGCTGAACAGGTGCTGGTGCAGCGTGCGGTGTTCGGCGTCGCGGCCCAGCAGGTCCGTGAACAGGGGGACGGCCAGGGCGAAGGACGCCAGCGCGAGCAGCGTGCCGATCCAGTGGCCGGCCCGGTCCAGTCTCCGGCCGCCGCACAGCAGCAGGGCCGCGCCGGCCAGGGGGGCCGCGACGAGCAGGGCGATCAGGTTCTCCACGTTTACGACCCCTTACAGCTTCATCAGGCTGGCGTCGTCGACCGAGGCCGTGTGGCGGGTGCGGAAGATGGACACGATGATCGCCAGACCCACCACGACCTCGGCCGCGGCGACGACCATCGTGAAGAACGCGATGATCTGTCCGTCCAGGTTTCCGTGCATCCGCGAGAAGGCCACGAAGGCGAGGTTGCAGGCGTTCAGCATCAGTTCGATGCACATGAACACCACGATGGCGTTCCGCCTGATCAGCACCCCGGCCGCGCCGATGGTGAACAACAGGGCGGCGAGGTAGAGGTAGTTGACCGGGTTCACCGCTTCGCCTCCTCGCTGCGGCCCAGCCGCTCTTCGGACCGCTGCTCCAGCGCCTTCAGCTCGGCCAGCGACTCACCGGAGACGTCCCGGATCTGGCCGCGCTCGCGCAGCGTCGGGTTGACGGTCAGCTCGGACGGGGTGCCGTCGGGAAGCAGGCCGGGGATGTCGACGGCGTTGTGGCGGGCGTACACACCTGGGGCCGGCAGCGGCGGGATCTGCTTGCCCTCGCGGACGCGGGCCTCGGACTGCTCGCGCTGGGTCTTCGCGCGCTCCGTGCGCTCCCGGTGCGTCAGGACCATCGCGCCGACCGCCGCCGTGATCAGCAGGGCGCCGGTGACCTCGAAGGCGAAGACGTACTTGGTGAAGATCAGCGCCGCCAAGCCCTGGACATTGCCCCCGGCGTTGGCCTCGCCGAGGCCGTTGAAGTGCCGCAGCGAGGCGTGGCCGATGCCGGCGATGAGCAGGATGCCGAAGCCCAGGCCACAGGCGGCGGCCAGCCAGCGCTGGCCCTTGAGGGTCTCCTTGAGGGAGTCCGCCGCGGTGACGCCGACCAGCATGACGACGAAGAGGAACAGCATCATGATCGCGCCGGTGTAGACGACGATCTGCACGACGCCCAGGAAGTAGGCGCCGTTGGCGAGGTAGAACACCGCCAGGACGATCATGGTGCCGGCGAGCGACAGGGCGCTGTGCACGGCCCGCTTCATCAGGATCGTGCTCAGCGCGCCGAGCACGGCGACCGTGCCGAGGATCCAGAACTGCACCGCCTCGCCGGTGGACGCGTCGGCGGCCAGGGAGGTCGTCGTCACTGGGTCACCTCCCGCGCGGCGGGCTCCTCGGGCCCGAAGGTGGCCGCGGCCTCCTGGGGCGCCGCGGTGTCCACGCCGCCCTCGCCCTCGGCCGTCTCGCCCTTGGACACCGCCACCTGCCGCACCGTGCCCGGTGCCGCCTCGGTCACCAGGCCGCGGTAGTAGTCCTTCTCCGTCATCCCGGGGTAGATGGCGTGCGGGCTGTCGACCATGGTGTCCTCCAGCCCCGCGAGCAGCTCTTCCTTGGTGTAGATGAGCGATTCGCGGGACCGGTCGGCGAGTTCGTACTCGTTGGTCATGGTCAGTGCGCGGGTGGGGCACGCCTCGACGCACAGGCCGCACAGAATGCAGCGCAGATAGTTGATCTGGTAGACGCGGCCGTAGCGCTCGCCGGGGCTGTAGCGCTCCTCGTCGGTGTTGTCGGCGCCCTCGACGTAGATCGCGTCGGCCGGGCAGGCCCAGGCGCACAGCTCGCAGCCGACGCACTTCTCCAGCCCGTCGGGATGCCGGTTGAGCTGGTGGCGGCCGTGGAAGCGCGGCGCCGTCGGTTTCTTCTCCTCCGGATACTGCTCGGTCAGCCGCTTCTTGAACATGGCCTTGAAGGTCACGCCGAAGCCGGCCACCGGGTTCTGGAAGTCAGGCACCGTCGCCCCCCTTTCCGTCCGTCTCGGTTCGGTCACTGACAGTGTCCACCCCGCCACTGACAATCAGCTCGCGCTCCCGGCGCGGCCGCCGTCGTGGCACGGGTGGCAGGGTCTGTCCGGGCAGCGGTGGTACGGGGAAGCCGCCCGCCATCGGGTCGAAGGCCGGCTCCTCGGCGGCCTCCTCCTTCTCGCCCCGCCGGAAGAAGTCCGCGACGAGCGAGATCAGCAGCACGGCGATGGCCGCGCCGGCCACGTACATCACGATCCGCTGGAAGTCGTAGCCCTCGTTGCGCAGGGCCCGTACGGTCGCGACGAGCATCAGCCAGACCAGGGAGACCGGGATGAGGACCTTCCAGCCCAGCTTCATGAACTGGTCGTAGCGCACGCGTGGCAGCGTGCCGCGCAGCCAGATGAAGAAGAACAGCAGCAGCTGCACCTTGATGACGAACCACAGCAGCGGCCACCAGCCGTGGTTGGCGCCTTCCCAGAAGCTGCTGATCGGGTACGGGGCCTTCCAGCCGCCCAGGAAGAGCGTCACCGCGACCGACGATACGGTCACCATGTTGATGTACTCGGCGAGCATGAACATCGCGAACTTGATGGACGAGTACTCGGTGTTGAAGCCGCCGACCAGGTCGCCCTCGGACTCCGGCATGTCGAACGGGGCGCGGTTGGTCTCGCCCACCATGGCGACGATGTAGATGATGAAGGAGACCGGGAGCAGCAGGACGTACCACTTGTCCTGCTGGGACTCCACGATCGTGGACGTGGACATCGACCCGGAGTAGAGGAAGACCGACGCGAACGACAGGCCCATCGCGATCTCGTAGGAGACCATCTGCGCGCACGAGCGCAGGCCGCCGAGCAGCGGGTACGTCGAGCCGGACGACCAGCCCGCCAGCACGATGCCGTAGATGCCGACGGAGGCCGTGGCGAGGATGTAGAGCACGCCGATCGGCAGGTCGGTGAGCTGCATCGCCGTACGGTGCCCGAAGACCGAGATCTCGTTGCCGGCCGGGCCGAACGGGATCACCGCGACGGCCATGAAGGCCGGTACGGCCGCCACGATCGGCGCGAGTACGTACACCGCCTTGTCGGCCCGCTTGACGACCAGGTCCTCCTTGAGCATCAGCTTGATGCCGTCCGCGAGGGACTGGAGCATGCCCCAGGGGCCGTGCCGGTTGGGCCCGATGCGCAGCTGCATCCAGGCGACGACCTTGCGTTCCCAGACGATGGAGAACAGCACGGTCAGCATCAGGAACGCGAAGCAGAAGACCGCCTTGACCGCGATCAGCCACCACGGGTCGCGGCCGAACATCGACAGGTCTTCCTGGGCCAGCGGCAGGCCGGTCAGGGCCAGTTCCCTCGTCATGCGTCCACCTCCTCGACCGGGCCGGACGTGCCGGACGGTGCACCGGCCACGGCCGCGACCTTGACCAAATCCCCGGGCCGCGCGCCCGTATCGGCGACGGCCCCGCCGCCCACCGAGTTCAGCGGCAGCCACACCACCCGGTCGGGCATCGGTGTGACCGCCAGCGGCAGCCGTACGGACCCGTGGGGCCCGGTGACCGCCAGCAGGTCGCCGTCCTTGACGCCGGTCTCCTCGGCGGTGGCCGCCGACATCCGGGCCACGGCCGCGTGCCGCGTGCCGGCCAGCGCCTCGTCGCCCTCCTGCATCCGCCCCTTGTCGAGGAGCAGTTTGTGGCCCGCCAGCACGGCTTCGCCCGGTTCCGGGCGGGGCAGCGCGCGCCCCGGCTCCAGGGGGTCGGACGCGTACGTACCGCCCCATGTGCCCAGCGCGGTCAGCTCCCTGCGCACGGCCCGTACGTCGGGCAGCGCCAGGTGGACGTCCATGGCGTCGGCGAGCATGTGCAGGACCCGGGCGTCCGGCAGCAGGTGCCGGCGCGTCACCTGGTCGGGCTTGAGCGCGGCCTCGAACGGCCGGGCCCGGCCCTCCCAGTTGAGGAACGTGCCGGACTTCTCCACGACCGCCGCGACCGGGAGGACCACGTCCGCCCGCTCCGTGACGGCCGAAGGCCGCTGTTCCAGGCTCACCAGGAAGCCCACCGAGTCCAGCGCCTCCAGGGTCAGCGCCGGGTCCGGCAGGTCCGCCGGGTCGACGCCCGCCACCAGCAGGGCGCTCAGTTCCCCGGCCGCGGCGGCGGCGACGATCTGGCCGGTGTCCCGGCCGTGCCGCTGCGGCAGGTCGGCAACGCCCCAGGCGGCGGCGACCTCCTCGCGGGCCCGCGGGTCGGTGGCCGGGCGCCCGCCCGGCAGCAGTCCCGGCAGCGCGCCCGCCTCCAGGGCGCCGCGCTCGCCGGCCCGCCGCGGAATCCATACGAGCCGGGCGCCGGTGGCGGTGGCGGCCCGGATCGCCGCCGTCAGCGCGCCCGGCACCGCCGCCAGCCGCTCGCCGACGACGATCACCGAGCCGGCGCCGCGCAGCGCCTCGGCCGCGGTCCGGCCCGGCCCCTCCAAGCCGACGCCGCCGGCGAGCGCGTCCAGCCACTCCGTCTCCGTGCCGGGCGCGGCGGGCAGCAGCGTGCCGCCTGCCTTGATCAGGCCGCGTGTCGCGTAGGACGCGAGCCCGAAGGTGCGCTGCCCATGCTTGCGGTACGCCTTGCGCAGCCGCAGGAAGACGCCGGGCGCCTCCTCCTCCGCCTCGATTCCGGCGAGCAGGACGGCCGGTGCCTTCTCCAGGTCCGCGTACGCGATGGACGAACCGCCCAGGTCGCGCCCCCGCCCGGCGACCCGCGCCGCCAGGAACTCGGCCTCCTCGGCGCTGTGCGCGCGCGCCCGGAAATCGATGTCGTTGGTGTCCAGGGCGAGCCGCGCGAACTTGGCGTAGGCGTACGCGTCCTCGACGGTCAGCCGGCCGCCGGTCAGCACGCCCGTACGGCCCTTGGCGGCGCCCAGCCCGCGCGCCGCCGCCTCCAGGGCCTCCGGCCAGCTCGCCGTGACCAGCTCACCGGTCTCCGCGTCCCGCACCATCGGGTGCTCCAGCCGGTCGCGCTGCTGCGCGTACCGGAAGGCGAAGCGCCCCTTGTCGCAGATCCACTCCTCGTTGACCTCGGGGTCCTCGGCGGCCAGCCGCCGCATGACCTTGCCGCGCCGGTGGTCCGTACGGATGGCGCAGCCGCCCGCGCAGTGCTCGCAGGTGCCCGGCGAGGAGACCAGGTCGAAGGGGCGCGACCGGAAGCGGTAGGCGGCCGAGGTGAGGGCGCCGACCGGGCAGATCTGGATGGTGTTGCCGGAGAAGTACGACTCGAACGGGTCGCCCTCGCCCGTACCGACCTGCTGGAGCGCGCCCCGCTCGATCAGTTCGATCATCGGGTCGCCCGCGATCTGGTTGGAGAAGCGGGTGCAGCGCGCGCACAGCACGCACCGTTCGCGGTCCAGCAGCACCTGCTTCGAGATGGGCACCGGCTTGGCGAAGGTGCGCTTCTTGCCCTCGAAGCGGGTGTCGGCCTGCCCGGCGGACATGGCCTGGTTCTGCAACGGGCACTCGCCGCCCTTGTCGCAGACCGGGCAGTCCAGCGGGTGGTTGATCAGCAGCAGTTCCATCACGCCGCGCTGTGCCTTCTCCGCGACCGGCGAGGTGAGCTGCGACTTGACCACCATGCCGTCGGTGCAGGTGATGGTGCAGGAGGCCATCGGCTTGCGCTGGCCCTCCACCTCCACGATGCACTGGCGGCAGGCGCCGGCCGGGTCCAGCAGCGGGTGGTCGCAAAAGCGCGGGATCTCGATGCCGAGGAGTTCGGCGGCCCGGATGACCAGCGTCCCCTTGGGGACGGAGATGTCGATGCCGTCGATCGTCAGCGTGACGAGGTCTTCGGGCGGGATGGCCGCCTCGCCGCCCCCCGCGGGGGCGTCGCTGGTGACCGTCATGCGTTCACCCCCAGGTGAGCGTCGGTGTCGGCCCAGGCGGTCGACTTGGCGGGGTCGAAGGGGCAGCCCTTGCCGGTGATGTGCTGCTCGTACTCCGCGCGGAAGTACTTCAGCGAGGAGAAGATCGGGGAGGCGGCGCCGTCACCGAGCGCGCAGAAGGACTTGCCGTTGATGTTGTCGGCGATGTCGTTCAGCTTGTCGAGGTCGTCCATGCGGCCCCGGCCGGCCTCGATGTCGCGCAGCAGCTGGACGAGCCAGTAGGTGCCCTCGCGGCAGGGTGTGCACTTGCCGCAGGACTCGTGCGCGTAGAACTCGGTCCAGCGGGTCACGGCCCGTACGACGCAGGTGGTCTCGTCGAAGCACTGGAGCGCCTTGGTGCCGAGCATCGAGCCCGCGGCGCCGACGTTCTCGTAGTCGAGCGGCACGTCCAGGTGCTCGTCGGTGAACATCGGCGTGGAGGAACCGCCGGGCGTCCAGAACTTCAGCCGGTGGCCGGGCCGCATGCCGCCGCTCATGTCGAGCAGCTGGCGCAGCGTGATGCCCAGCGGGCCTTCGTACTGGCCGGGGTTGGCGACGTGGCCGCTGAGCGAGTACAGCGTGAAGCCCGGGGACTTCTCGCTGCCCATCGAGCGGAACCACTCCTTGCCCTTGTTCATGATGGCGGGAACCGACGCGATGGACTCGACGTTGTTCACGACAGTGGGGCAGGCGTACAGGCCCGCCACCGCCGGGAAGGGAGGACGCAGCCGGGGCTGTCCGCGACGGCCCTCCAGGGAGTCCAGCAGCGCGGTCTCCTCGCCGCAGATGTACGCGCCCGCGCCCGCGTGCACGACGACGTCCAGGTCCAGGCCCGAGCCGAGGATGTCGCGCCCGAGGTAGCCCGCCTCGTACGCCTCCCGGACGGCCTCGTGCAACCGCCGCAGGACGGGCACGACTTCACCGCGCAGGTAGATGAAGGCGTGGTGCGACCGGATCGCGTGGCACGCGATGACGATGCCCTCGATCAGGGAGTGCGGATTGGCGAAGAGCAGCGGGATGTCCTTGCAGGTGCCCGGCTCGGACTCGTCGGCGTTGACGACGAGGTAGTGCGGCTTGCCGTCGCCCTGCGGGATGAACTGCCATTTCATCCCGGTGGGGAAGCCGGCGCCGCCGCGTCCGCGCAGGCCCGCGTCCTTGACGTACGCGATCACGTCGTCCGGCGGCATCGCGAGGGCCTTGCGCATGCCCTCGTAGCCCTCGTGCCGCAGATAGGTCTCCAGCGTCCAGGACCCGGGCTGGTCCCAGAAGGCGGACAGCACGGGCGCGAGCAGCTTCTCCGGGTTGGCCTTGCTGACCTCGGCGGCCACGGTCATCACTCCCCCTCCTCGGCGGTCGGGCCGGAAGTGTCACTGCGGGGCGAAGCCCCTCCGTCCGGGGTGGTGGCGGGAGACGGGTGGGCGGGATCGCTCGCCGAGGTCTCGCGGGGCGCGTCGTGCGAGCTGGGGTGGGTGGCCGGTGCCTCGCCCGGCGCCCGCCCGGCGGCCTCGCCCTCGCCCTCGGCGGGCACCGCGCCCCGCTGCGGTACGACATGGTCGGCGGACCCCGCGCCCGGTACGGCCTCGCCCTTGGCCAGCCGCAGCCCCACCAGCGACGCGGGCCCGGCCCCGCCGGTGGCCTCGACCGCGCCGGGGCGCCGGTCGGGGAACCCGGCGAGGATGCGGGCCGTTTCCTTGTACGTGCACAGCGGCGCGCCCCGGGTCGGCTCGACGGTCCGTCCTGCCCGCAGGTCGTCGACCAGCCGTTTGGCGCTCTCCGGCGTCTGGTTGTCGAAGAACTCCCAGTTGACCATCACGACCGGCGCGAAGTCGCAGGCCGCGTTGCACTCGATGTGCTCCAGCGTGACCTTGCCGTCGTCGGTGGTCTGCCCGTTGCCGACGCCGAGGTGCTTCTGGAGCGTCTCGAAGATCTCGTCGCCGCCCATGACCGCGCACAGCGTGTTGGTGCACACCCCCACCTGGTAGTCCCCGCTCGGCCCGCGCCGGTACATGGAGTAGAAGGTGGCGACGGCGGTGACCTCCGCCGTGGTGAGGTCCAGCAGCTCGGCGCAGAAGCGGATGCCCGTACGGGTGACGTGCCCCTCCTCGGCCTGGACGAGGTGCAGCAGCGGCAGCAGCGCGGACCGCGGGCCGGGGTAGCGGGCGATCACCTCCTCGGCGTCCGCTTCGAGCCGGGCCCTCACCTCGGCCGGGTAGTCGGGGGCGGGGAGCTGCGGCATCCCCAAGCTGACGTCTGTCACCGGTCGACGCCTCCCATCACGGGGTCGATGGACGCGACGGCGACGATGACGTCGGCCACCTGGCCGCCCTCGCACATCGCCGCCATGGCCTGGAGGTTGGTGAAGGACGGATCGCGGAAGTGCACCCGGTACGGGCGGGTCCCGCCGTCGCTGACCGCGTGCACGCCCAGCTCTCCCTTGGCGGACTCCACGGCCGTGTACGCCTGGCCCGGCGGCACCCGGAAGCCCTCCGTCACCAGCTTGAAGTGGTGGATCAGGGCCTCCATCGAGGTCCCCATGATCTTTTTGATGTGGTCGAGCGAGTTGCCCAGCCCGTCGGGCCCGAGCGCCAGCTGGGCGGGCCAGGCGATCTTCTTGTCGGCGACCATCACCGGCCCCGGCGCGAGGCGGTCCAGGCACTGTTCGACGATGCGCAGCGACTGGCGCATCTCCTCCAGGCGGATCAGGAAACGTCCGTAGGCGTCGCAGGTGTCGGCGGTCGGCACCTCGAAGTCGTAGTGCTCGTATCCGCAGTACGGCTGGGTCTTGCGCAGGTCGTGCGGGAGCCCGGCGGAGCGCAGTACCGGCCCGGTGGCGCCGGTGGCCAGGCAGCCGGCCAGGTCCAGGTAGCCGATGTCCTGCATCCGGCCCTTGAAGACCGGGTTGCCGGTGGCGAGCTTGTCGTATTCGGGCAGGTTCTTGCGCATCTTCTTCACGAATTCGCGCACCTGGTCGACCGCGCCCGGCGGCAGGTCCTGGGCGAGCCCGCCGGGCCGGATGTACGCGTGGTTCATCCGCAGGCCGGTGATCAGCTCGTAGATGTCCAGGATCAGTTCGCGGTCCCGGAACCCGTAGATCATGATCGTGGTGGCGCCCAGCTCCATGCCGCCGGTGGCGATGGCCACCAGGTGGGAGGAGAGGCGGTTCAGCTCCATCAGCATCACGCGGATGACGGACGCCCGGTCCGGCACCTCGTCGGTGATGCCGAGCAGCTTCTCCACGGCCAGGCAGTACGCCGTCTCGTTGAAGAACGGCGTCAGGTAATCCATCCGGGTGACGAAGGTGGTGCCCTGCGTCCATGTGCGGTATTCGAGGTTCTTCTCGATGCCGGTGTGCAGGTAGCCGATGCCGCAGCGGGCCTCGGTGACGGTCTCGCCGTCGATCTCCAGGATCAGCCGCAGCACGCCGTGGGTGGAGGGGTGCTGGGGGCCCATGTTGACGACGATCCGCTCGTCGTCCGTACGGGCCGCGGCGGCCGCGATCTCGTCCCAGTCGCCGCCGGTGACCGTGTAGACGGTGCCCTCGGTGGTCTCCCGAGGGGTCGCATGGCTGGTGGACATCAGGTGTACGACCTCCGCTGGTCGGGAGCCGGGATCTGGGCGCCCTTGTACTCGACGGGAATGCCGCCGAGCGGGTAGTCCTTGCGCTGCGGGAAGCCCTGCCAGTCGTCCGGCATCATGATCCGGGTGAGCGCCGGGTGGCCGTCGAAGACCAGGCCGAAGAAGTCGTATGTCTCGCGCTCGTGCCAGTCGTTGGTCGGGTAGACGGCGACCAGGGACGGCACGTGCGGGTCGGCGTCCGGGGCCGACACCTCCAGCCGGATCAGCCGGTTGTGGGTGATCGAGCGCAGGTGGTAGACGGCGTGCAGCTCGCGGCCCTTGTCGCCGGGGAAGTGCACCCCGCTGACGCCGGTGCACAGCTCGAAGCGCAGCGCCGGGTCGTCGCGCAGGGTCTTCGCCACGGTCGGCAGGTACTCCCGCTCGATGTGGAAGGTCAGCTCGCCGCGGTCGACGACCGTCTTCTCGATGACGTTCTCGGGGACCAGCCCCTGTTCGTCCAGCGCGCCTTCGAGTTCGTCCGCGACCTCGTCGAACCAGCCGCCGTACGGGCGGGGCGTGGCGCCCGGCATCCGTACGGACCGTACGAGCCCGCCGTACCCGGAGGTGTCGCCGCCGCCACTGGCGCCGAACATGCCGCGGCGGGTGTCGATGACCTCGCCGTGGTCGCCGCGCTGGCCGGGGAGGTTCTGCGCGTTCAGGTCCTTGTCGGGGTTGACCCCGTTGGGCCCCTTGGTTCCGCCGGACGCGTTGACACCGCCAGTGCCGTTGGTGTCACCGCTGCCGCCGGTCCCGCCGGTTCCCTTGGTGCCGTCGCTCACCGCAGCAGCCCCTTCATCTCGATCGTCGGGAGCGCCTTGAGCGCCGCTTCCTCCGCCTCGCGGGCCGCCTGCCGCTGGTTGACGCCGAGCTTGGAGCTCTGGATCTTCTGGTGCAGCTTGAGGATGGCGTCCATCAGCATTTCGGGACGCGGCGGGCAGCCGGGCAGGTAGATGTCCACCGGGACGATGTGGTCGACGCCCTGGACGATCGCGTAGTTGTTGAACATGCCGCCCGACGAGGCGCATACGCCCATCGAGATGACCCATTTCGGGTTCGGCATCTGGTCGTAGACCTGCCGCAGCACGGGCGCCATCTTCTGGCTCACCCGGCCGGCCACGATCATCAGGTCCGCCTGGCGCGGCGAGCCGCGGAAGACCTCCATGCCGAAGCGGGCGAGGTCGTAGCGCCCGGCACCGGTCGTCATCATCTCGATGGCGCAGCAGGCGAGGCCGAAGGTGGCGGGGAAGACCGACGACTTGCGCACCCAGCCGGCGGCCTGTTCGACGGTGGAAAGCAGAAAGCCGCTGGGCAGCTTCTCTTCAAGTCCCATTGATGGCTCCTAATCCCATTCCAGGCCGCCCCGACGCCATACGTAGGCGTAGGCGACGAAGACGGTGAGCGCGAAGAGGAGCATCTCCACGAGCCCGAAAAGCCCGAGCGCATCGAAGGTGACGGCCCAGGGATAAAGGAAGACGATCTCGATGTCGAAAATGATGAAGAGCATCGCCGTCAGGTAGTACTTGATCGGAAATCGACCGCCGCCGGCCGGCTGCGGCGTCGGCTCGATTCCGCATTCGTACGCCTCTAGCTTCGCCCGGTTGTAGCGCTTGGGCCCGACGAGCGTGGCCATCACGACAGAGAAGATCGCAAAGCCTGCCCCGAGGGCTCCCAGTACGAGGATGGGCGCATAAGCGTTCACCGTCCCCGCTCCCTTCAGTCGACGATGACTGGATGGCGGTCCGCCCGGCCC
The DNA here is from genome assembly GCF_001279365.1 of Streptomyces sp. NRRL F-5755. Lineage (NCBI taxonomy): Bacteria > Bacillati > Actinomycetota > Actinomycetes > Kitasatosporales > Streptomycetaceae > Streptomyces > Streptomyces sp. NRRL F-5755. The sequence continues at coordinate 28,666 of NZ_LGCW01000007.1, forward strand.
CGCGCACCGCCCCACGAAGATCGCGCCTATGTGAGGCAGTTCACAAGCCCGAGCCGCCTGCATCTTATGCCCGCTGGTCTGTGATCTGCGACACGGGGTGCGACAACGCCTTTGTGATCTCCACCACCTGACGGCCGGTCATCCTGTCCGATGAGCGTCGATCTTCGTACAGGAAGCGCGCGGATGATCACTGGAGGTGACATTTCGCGGCGTAACCCCTGGTCAGCGAGGGGTTGCTACTATCAAGTGGTACGGGATGCAAGCAAATTGGCGCTGGCCGCCGCCAACTGATAACGCACCGCGGGCCACCGGGTCAGGGAAGATCCACCCGCTCCACCGTGACCACCCCGAGACCGTCGTGACCGTCCCGTGATCATCGGTACGTGCCCGCGTTCACGAGCACACCCGCCCCGGTGACATCACGGGCACATAACGGGCACTCAGGAGTGAGCTATCCCACGCGGCTCACGGTCTTGAACGCTTGACCCCCGGGAAGCCTTGGCGTGGCGGATCAGTTGGTGGTAAGCGCCTCCGGGGCCCGTACCGGCCCGTAAATGCCATGCGCAGGAACATGATCACGAAATCCGGACAGGCCACCGCCCGGCCCGCGACCGGCGATTAGTCCCTTTTATTCACCGTGTACGCGTCAAGTGTGGTGCACACCACCTTTGTTGGCAGCAACCTGTGGCTCCTGATAGCCGTGGTGCCATGTCCCCGAACGCAGCCATACCCAGCCACCGGAAGCCCCGCCGTTCCGCGTCCTCGCGGGCACTGCGCGCAGGGGTCACCGGTGGCATCATCACCCTGGCGGTGACCGGCGCGAGCATGCCGGCCGGCGCCGCGGAGAAGCCCGTCTCCGAGACCCAGGAAATGCCGACCATCACCTCGGCACTCAGCACCAGCCTGGCCAAGAGCGCGGACACCGCCCAGCAGATGGCACTCGACTACGAGCTGCAGGCCGCGCAGGACACCGCCACCACCCAGGCCACCGAGGCCGCCACCAAGGCGAAGGCGGAGGCCGACCGCAAGGCCGAGGCCGAGAAGAAGGCCGAACAGGCCCGTAAGGCCAAGGAGGAGAAGACCGCCCAGGCGCGCGCCTCCCGCTCCTCCGAGCGCACGTCGCTGCGCGCCATGTCCGCGTCGTCCGACGACTCCCCCGTCACCGGCGCGACCGGCAGCACCGCCTCCCTGATCAGCTTCCTGCGCGCGCAGATCGGCAAGTCCTACGTGCTGGGCGCCTCCGGCCCGTCCGCGTACGACTGCTCCAGCCTGGTCCAGGCCGCTTACCGGACGATCGGCATCGACCTGCCGCGCACCTCGCAGCCGCAGTCCACCGCCGGCACCCAGGTCAGCATGAGCAACCTCCAGGTCGGGGACATCCTCTACTGGGGCAGCGCGGGCAGCGCGTACCACGTGGCCGTCTACGTCGGTAACGGCAACTTCATCGGTGCCCAGAACTCCAGCACCGGCATCGTGGAGAAGCCGCTGAGCTACAGCCAGCCGACCGGCGCGGTCCGCGTCCTGTAGGACCGCCCCCACGCAACGGCCGAGGGCCGCCGTTCCCACCGCTCGGGAACGGCGGCCCTCGTGCGTTGCGTCAGCAAATAGGGGAAAGGTCCTTTTTCATGATGGGTGGCCGGTTCCGGTCGCGTCGTCCATTCGAGTAAGCAACGCCCGTTCGGCACAACTACCGTAACGGCTCTGTACCAGTTGTACCTCTCGCCGTACTCATCCCTTCCGCCCCGTAATGCCGACACCCTCTTTCCGAGGCATCGACGGAGGCTGAACGAGAGGAAGCGTTTGCTTACATGAGAATCCGCCGCGCTCATACTTTTCGGGCCGTCACCTGGTCGGTGACGGCGGCCGCTCTTGCCTCCGCCCTCAGCCTGGGACCGGTACACGCCACCGACCTCCCCTGTCCCCAGTCCAAGAGCAGACAGACGTCCGCCGATAGCTGCCCGACACCGTCCGCCGGCAAGCCCGCAGCGAAGAAACCCGCCGCGAAAAAGCCTGCTGCGAAGAAGCCCGCCGCCAAGAAGCAGGCGCCGAAAAAGCCGCGGCCCAAGAAGCAGGCCGTGCGCAAGCCCCGCCCGAAGAAGCAAGCGGCCGTGAAGCCGAGCAGCGGGCGACCGGTGAGCTGCCCGCCGTGCCAGTCCACGCCCAGGAAACCCGCTGCGAAGAAGCAGGCGCCGAAAAAGCCGCGGCCCAAGAAGCAGGTCGTGCGCAAGCCCCGCCCGAAGAAGCAGGCGGCCGTGAAGCCGGGTGGCGGGCGACCGGTGGGCTGCCCGCCGTGCCAGTCCGCGCCCAGGAAACCCACTACGAAAAAGCCCGTCGCGAAGAAGCCGTCGACGCAGCGGCCCCCGGCCCAAAAGCTCCCCGCCAAGAAGCCGCCCATCCAGGAGCCGCCCACCCAGGAGCCGCCCGCCCAGAAGCCGCCGGCCAAGAAGCCGCCGGCCAAGAAGAAGCAGCTCAAGAGGGGCCACGGCTGGAGCTGGCAAGGGCTCTACATCGACGCCGCCGACCTCCGCAAGGTCAATGTCTTCCTCGCGCGCGCCAAGAAGGCCGAACGCACCATCAGCCCTCAGGTCCGCAGCATCGCCCGTAAGACCAAGGCCACCATGGTCGGTTTCAACGAACGCAAACGGTCCCCGGAATCCATCAAGCGCTCGGTCGCGCGCGATATGCAGAACAACCCGACCGAGACGGTGGACGATGCCCTGGACAAGGTTTACAACTCGGTGCGCTACATCCTGCGGTGGCCGGACGCGTCGTATGTCAAAGGCGTGAAGGACAGCACCAAACTGCTGGCCCAGTGGAAGAACGCAAACCTCCGCTGGTCCAACACGTGGGCGCGTCCGCGGGGATACAAGGGAATCAACACGGCCTGGCGGGCGAACGATTCGGGCCACCCGTACGAGCTCCAGTTCCACACGCCGAAGAGCCAGGACGCCCAGAAACGCAGCTCGAAGCTGTACGAAGAGGCACACCACCCGCGCACGACCGGCAGCCGCCGGGCACAGCTCCAGAACCAGATGAACCGCAATTACGCCTCGGTGCCGTGCCCCGCTGGGGCCCAGTTGCTCAGCGCGCCGCGGCGGCGGGCGATGGAACGGCCGGGGGTGACCACGCTGTAGGCGAAGCGGGCCCCGGAGCCTCGCCGTGCCCGCCGAAAGGGAGGGCGTTTTCGCCGACGTATCCCACCGGGTCGTGGATACCGCGACCCGGTGGGCGGCAGTGCGGTGAGCGAGGCTGTGGTGAACGATGTTCCGGTGTCCCGCGAGATCCTTAAAGAACTAGGGAAAGAACCTTCCAACCTCCCCCCCTTCCCCCCGATTTCCCTTTGTCACCTGATCAGGTGATGGGCTCGCTTTGGGGGGCCGGAAGGCTGTACGTTCGCGCCACAACCCAGAAATTGAACGGCCCCCGACGGGACTGCCATCCCATGTGTCGAGGGCCTATCAAGAGGAAGAAGTGCCTTCCCCATGACTCGATCCGAGTCTAACGCCCGTCCCTGTCCGCCCGCTGCCGTGTCGCCCACCGGTGTGACCCACGTCCGGCACCGCCACGACACCCACTTCACCGTCGTCGGCAACCACCTCGCCCTCCACCCGACGCTCTCCGCCGTCGCCATCGGCCTCGCCGTACGCATCCAGGCCCTGGCCGACGGCGCCCACGTCAGCATCCGGGCGCTCTCCATGCAGCTGCCGGAGACGGAGTACCGGATCGCGCGGGCCCTGAAGGAGCTGGAGGAAGCGGGCTACTTGGAGCGCCGCCGCGAGCGCGTTCCCGGCCAGCGGATCGTCACCCGAACCACGTACTACGAGCACCCGGGCGCGCGCTCGGAGCCGGGTACGCAGCCGGTACCGGCGCCCCGGTCGCCCGAGCCCGCGGGCGGCAAGCCGCCCGCGGCCCCTCCGCAGGAGCCGCCGCCGGACGAGCCCCCGCCGGACTTCCCGCCGCCGGACGATCCTCTACCGGATGAGCCGCCGCCCGCGCCCCGCCCACAGCCTGTGGACACACCGGACCCCGCCCCCGAGCCCAGCCCCAGCGCCAGCCCGGAATCCG
>NZ_LGCW01000008.1:0-32404 GCF_001279365.1 Streptomyces sp. NRRL F-5755
GTGGACGAGCGGGCCCCAGGGCCACTTCAGCGTCAGGGCGGTGGTCTCGTTGGGCGGGGTGACGGCCACGGTCCGCGGCTTCCAGGAGCCTTCCTCGTTTTCCTTGGCCATGCCGAGGTTGAGGGTGAAGTCGGTGCTGTCGCCGGGGCTCAGGGTGATCGAGCCGTGCTTGGCGGAGGAGCGGGTGAGCGACCAGCTGGGGCCGCCGGCGTCCGGCCGGAGGTCCACTCCGGCGAAGCCGCCGATGGTGCAGGTGCGGCTGCTCTTGTTGGTCAGCATGATGCTGGTGGTCGTCCCGCCGCTCGCGTTCGGGTCGGGGGCCGCGTCCTCGCCGGTGGCGAAGGCCGCCTTGAGGTCCGAGGTGTGGCAGCGCTGACCGCCGGAGCCTCCGGCCTTGCTGCCGCCTCCGGCGCCCGGGCGGGCCGACTTCTCGCCCGCGGCCCCCGGGACTCCCGTCTTGGTCCCGACCTGGCCGTCGGCCTTGCTGCCGGAGTCCTGTCCTGCGGCGGAGGAGTCCCCGCCACCGGGATCCGCGTCGGCCACCCCCGTATCCGGCCGGTCCGCGGCCTTCGTACCGGCGGCATCCGACCCGGAGCAGGCGGTCAGGGCCAGCCCCGCGGCCGCGGTCAGAGCCGCGGCGGCGATACGGAACGTACGGTGCCGGGCAGTACGGACGGTGGCGCTGGAGCCCATTTCGGATCCCCCCGGGACGGTTGGTGTCGTTGTCTGCTCGATACGTCGTTCACTTTGTCCGGGGCCGCTAGCGCGAGGACGCCGCTCCGCCAACGTCCGGCCAACACCCGTACAACCCCCCGAGGGCGTGCGCCGACGGCCCAGGGCTGTCGGAGCCGTCACCGCGCGAGACCGTCGGTGCGGTGACGCGCGTGCTGGAACGCGGCCCGGATCTCGGTGACCAGCAGGTCCGGCTGTTCCAGGCCGGGGAAGTGGCCGCCGCGGTCCATCTCGTGCCACGAGCGGAGGTCGCGATAGCGGCGCTCGGCCCAGCGCCGGGCGGTCGGCCACGGCTCGGCGGGGAACAGTGAGCAGGCGGTGGGTGTCGTCACCGGCTGCGCGTTCTCCTCTTCGGCGCTGCGGGGCACCCAGCGCATGGTCTCCCAGTACCAGCGGGCGCTGGAGGCGCCGGTCCCGGTCAGCCAGTACAGGGCGATGTTCTCCACTTGTTGTGTCAGGCTCACCCCGCCACCTGCCTCCGGCCGGGTGTCGGCATAGGCGGCGAACTTCTCGCCGAGCCACGCCGCCAGGCCGGCGGGGGAGTCGAGCAGGGAGTAGCCGAGCGTCTGCGGACGCGTAGCCATGATCATCCCGAAGCCGTAGCCGTCCGCGAGATGGGTGTCGCGCCGCTCCAGCATGCGCCGCTCCGCCGGGTCCGGCGCGTCCCGGTCCTCGGGCAGGGGAGAGGCGAGCGGCATCGTCAGGTGCAGTCCGGCGACGCGCTCGGGCACCTGGCGCGCCAGTTCGGTGCTGACGTACGCGCCCCAGTCCCCACCGTGCGCGCCGAACCGCTCGTAGCCCAGCGCGGTCATCAACGCGGCCCAGGCCCGCGCCGTACGGGCGGGCTGCCAGCCGCGCTCGCGCGGACGCTCGCTGAATCCGAATCCGGGCAGCGCCGGTACGACCACATGGAAGGCATCGGCGGCCGAACCGCCGTGACTGACGGGATCGGTGAGCGGCCCGAGGACGCTCTCGAATTCGAGTACGGAGCCCGGCCAGCCGTGGGTCAGCACCAAGGGAAGCGCCGTGGGCTCGGGCGAGCGTACCTGCCAGAAAGCGATGTTCAGGCCGTCGATGCGGGCGCGGTAATGAGGGATCGCGTTCCAGCGGGCTTCCGTGGCCCGCCAGTCGTGCCGGCGCCAGGTGTCCAGCAATGTCCTCAGCCGGTCGAGTTCGATGCCCTGTGTCGCGTCCGGCACTGTTTCGCGCTCGGGGAGCCGAATCTTGTCGAGACGGGACCGCAGGAGGGTCAGTTCGCGGTCGGGGATGCGGATGGGGTAGGGCTCGATGCGTTCGTCCGGCTCGGCCTGTCCGATCTGCTTGACCTGCTCGTTTATGGGTGGTGTCGCCGTGTTTTCAGACATGAGCGAAACCCTAGGTACGGGTCACCGCCCGGGCCCATGGCCGAGATTGTCGCGAAGAGGTCAGGAATTGCGGTACGCGGAGGGGCGGGTGCCGGTGTGGCGCGCGAACGCCGTCGACAGGGTGCCGGGATCGGCGAATCCGCAGAGCGGCGCGATCCGGGCAACCGTGAGGTCGGTGTCCCGCAGCAGGCGTTTCGCCTCTTCGATGCGCAGGTGAACGAGATACCGGTGCGGCGTTTCTCCCGTGGCCCGGCGGAATACGCGTACGAGGTGGAAGACGCTCAGATGCACCTCGTCCGCGATGTCGGCCAGCGTGAGCGGTTCGGCCAGCCGGTCACGCATCAGCGCGATCGCCGCGTGTACGCGTGCGTCCTCCCGCGCGGGCACCTGTCGGCCCGGGGCCCGGGAGTGACGGGTGAGCAGGTGTACGGCGAGGAAGGCGGCCGAGGCTTCGGCGTACAGGTCCCCGGTCTCCTCCGCCGATCCGACGGCGCGGACGGCCTCCACCAGAAGCGGGTCCCCGGCGGCCACGGAGGCCGCCATGGCTTCGTAGTCCACCGTACGGCCGCCCAATTGCTCCGCGGCCCGTTCGACGGTGCCGCGCGGGATGTGCACCTGCACACTGCGCAGCGGCCCGTCCCCGCGATAGCGCCGGAGGACGGCCCGGTCGGGAACCCCCAGTTCGAGCCGGCCCGGCGCCCAGACGTGGCGGTGCCACCGACTCCCGGCCCGCGTCTCCATCTCGGCCCGGCCCCCCACGGGCAGCACCAGGTGGAGGTCCGCCGCGGCCGGCAACTCCATCTCGTCGACCACCGGGACGTGGTGGAACCGCTGGGCGAGCAACGACTGCCAGCCGGCGTCCTCCCAGCTGCAATGCGTCCGCCGGACGTACGCGTCCATGTCGAATCCGGCGTAGGGCTGGAGATCGAAATGAGCGGAATCGAACACCATGGGCCGAGAGTAATGGAGGGGGCGGAGCTGCTGAACGGGCGGTGGGGTAGTGGGCGGCGGGGTGGCGGGGTGGCGGATCGGGTCGCTCGCCGTCCGCGGTACGAGGCGAGGTGGCTGGGGCCGTGGTACGAGGCGAGGTCGCTGGGGCCGTACGAGGCCCAAGCGCAGCTCATCCCTCTGCGCGTACAGCCCCCGTCCCCTCAGTCCCCAAGTCGCCGCCAGGCAGCACCCCCACACGCCGGGTCGTTGCCCACAGAAGCAGGGCGGCGAGGCTGAACGAGGCCCCGAGGGCCGTCACGGCCGGCCAGCCCGCCGTCGCGTAGGCGAGGGAGGAGCCGAGGGCGCCGAGGCTGCTGCCCGCCGAGTAGAAGACCATGTAGCCGCCGATGATCCTGCTGCCCGCGTCGGGCCGGACGGCGTGGATCAAGGTCTGGTTGGTGACGTGGACGGCCTGTACGGCGAAGTCCAGCAGGACGGCGCCGAACGCCGGCGCCCACAGTGATTGCCCGGTCAGGGCGATCGGGAGCCAGGACAGCACCAGCATGGCGAGTCCGACACCGGTCGTACGCTGGGCGAGCCCCCGGTCGTTCCAGCGCCCGGCCACTCCGGCGGCGACGGCCCCGGCCGCCCCGGCGAGTCCGAACGCGCCGATCGCGGTGTGCGACAGCGACCACGGTGGATTGCTCAGGGGCTGCGCCATGCCGCTCCACAGCGTGCTGAAGGCCGCGAACACCAGCAGGGCGAGCGCGCCCCGGGCCCGGAGCAGCGGATGGCGGGCGAACAGGGTGACGGTCGAGGCCACCAGCCGTCCGTACGATGCCACGCGCACCTTGGCGGAGGGCGCGCCCGGGGGCAGACCGTGACGTACCCGAACCCGGGGCAGAGCACGACGTACCAGCAAGGCCAGTACGGCGATGACGCCCGCGGCCACCAGGTAGACCGCCCGCCAGCCTGCGAGGTCGGCGAGGGCGCCGGCGGCGGCGCGGGCCAGCAGAATTCCGGTGACGATGCCGCCGGTGACCGTACCGACGGCTCGGCCGCGCCGGGCGGGCGGTGTCAGGGCCGCCGCCGCCGCAACCATCGTCTGGGCGACCACGGCGAGCAGCCCGACCACGGCGAGCGCGCCGAGCAGCGCCGCCACGCCCGGCGCCAGCCCGGCGGCCAGCAGCGCGAGTGCCAGCAGCCCGAGCTGACCGGTGATCAGCCGCCGGTGGCCGAGCAGGTCGCCGAGCGGTACGAGCATCAACAGGCCGACGGCGTAGCCCAGTTGCGTCACGGTGACGATCGCGCCGAGCAGCCCGGAGCCGAGCGCGAACCGCTCGCCGAGAGTCACCAGCAGGGGCTGGGCGAAGTAGACGGTGGCGACGGAGCTGCCGCAAGCGAGGGCGAGCAGGGGCACGAGCCGGGTGGGTGGAGACGCGTCCGGCGGTAATGCCGTGGCCTGCGCCTCGGAACTGCCGGTTCCACTGCACCTGTTACCGCCGGTGCCACCGCGCCCACTACTGCCGGTCCCGCTGTGTCCGCCGCCCGTGTCGGAGCGCTGGATCGCCATATCGACACACCTCTCGCTCGTACCGTTCGTTCTGCTCGTGCGCACGGTTGCAACTTGCTACCGGCGCGACAGTAGCCGTGCGGGGTAGCATGTTGCAACCAGCCTTGGAGGCCCGCGGAGTTGATCCCTGAAGAGGGCCGGTGAAGGGCCGGGACATCGGAAGAGAGAATTGGAAGAGGGAGGAGCCGCACATGGTCGCCCGCACCCGTTTCGACGCCGACCCGTGCCCCGTTGCCCGGTCGGTGAACGCCATTGGCGATTGGTGGTCACTGCTGATCGTGCGGGACGCCTTCGACGGCAGCCGCCGCTTCGGAGAGTTCCAGCGCAGCCTCGGCATCGCCAAGAACATCCTGGCGGCACGGCTGCGCGCGCTGGAGAAGGCCGGGGTACTGCGCAACGTGCCTGCTTCGGACGGCGGGTCCCACCGCGCGTACGTCCTCACCGACAAGGGCCGCGCCTTGTTCCCGGTGATCGTCGCCCTGCGCCAGTGGGGCGAGGACCAGTGCTTCACTCCCGGCGAGGACCACTCCCGCCTACTGGACAGCCGGACCAACAGCCCGCTGCCTCGTCTGGAGATCCGGGCGGCGGACGGACGGCTCGTAGAGCCGGAGGACACGGTCGTGGAGAAGGTGGAGGAGTAGGAGAGCGCTGAGGAGCAGACCTCGGCGGGGCCCGGAGCCAGGAGGCGAGCCTGAGTGCCCGAGCTGCGCTGCGAAGCGGTCCGTTGGGTGGATGGCGCACCGTTTCCCGGCATCGTCGAGGTGCAGTTCGTTGACGCTGCGGGACAACGCTGGTCCCTGATCGACAAGAGCCCGGTCTTCGCGCGATGCGTCGAGCTGGCCCGCCCCGGATTCGCTCTACCCGGTGGAGGTCACAGTGCCATGCGTGATTCAGGGCGACGCCGAGGCCGTGACGGTCTCCACCTCGCCGGACGGGGTCACGACGCCGGACGGACGGGACACCTTCACCGTAAGCCGGAGTCTGCTCATCCTGTGAGCGAGCGGTTATGGAGCCGGGGGCGAGCAGGCCGAGTAATGCGAGCCGCTAGCGCCACCCCGTACAGCAGCCCACGCTCAGCGATGGCGACGCGCATGCCTCTTCTGCTCGGAGCCGGAGCCGGGGCCGGGGCCGGGACCGGGACCGGAACCCGAATCGGAACCGGCCGGCTCGATGACCCGTGACTGGACGTGCTCGTACGCCAGCGTCGTCTGTACGTCCGCCACCTCGCGCCGTTCCGTGAGCCGGTCGATGACGAAGGCGTACACGCCGTTCACGTCCGGCACCGCGATGTGCAGGAGGAAGTCGAAGGCGCCGGAGGTGACGAACATGGCGATCACCTCCGGCAGCTGCTGCGCCCATTCCCGGAACCCCTCGATCATGGGCCGGGCCGGGGGACGGATCCGTACCGAGATGAGCGCCTGCACGGGCCGCCCGACCGCTTCCAGGTCGAGCGCGGCGTGATAGCCCGTGATCAGACCACGGTCCCGCAGCAGCCGAACCCGTTCCAGCGAGGTCGACGGTGAGACGCCCGTCTTCGCGGCCAGGTCCCGGTTCGTCTGCCGTGCATCGTTCTGCAGTTCCCGCAGGAGAGCCATGTCCACCGCATCAAGTTCCACGTTCTTCCTCTTCTCCCGTACAAGGTGCGCTGACAATCCCAGCTGGGCGAACCAATACCTAGCCTATGGCGCCATGAGGCAACAAAGGCACGAACTCTCCAGCGGCGCCGGACTGATCCTCGGCGCCGCGCTCCTGTGGGGCACCGTCGGCCCCGCGCAAACCCTGGCCGGCGCTCCCATGAACCCCGCCGCCCTCGGAGGCTGGCGGCTGCTGGTCGGCGGTGCGGTACTGGCCGTTCTCGCCCGCCGCCACCTGCGGGCCCTGCTCCCCGCGATACGACAGGGCCTGGCCCGCCCCCTGCTCATCTGCGCCGCGGCCACCGGCGTCTTCCAGGCCGCCTTTCTCTACTCGACGGCGCGCACGGGCGCCGCGCTGGCCACCGTCGTCGCCCTGGGCGCCGCTCCCGTCGCCACCGGCCTGATCGCCCGGTCCGTCAACGGCGAACGCCTCACCCGGACATGGTCGATCTCGACCACCGCCGCTGTGACCGGCTGCGCCCTGCTGCTGGCGCCCACCGGTGCGGGCGTGGATGCCCTCGGCCTGCTGGCCGCCTTGATTTCGGGCATCTGTTACGGCCTGTATGCGGTGTACGCGAAGCAGATGACCACCGAGCACCCCGACGTACACCTGCCGACCGTGTCCGCCCTCTCACTCCTGCTGGGCGCGATTCCGCTGATGCCCTGGATGGCCACCGACACCGTCGCGCTCGGGCGGCCCGCCACGCTGGGGCTGATCGCCTGGCTGGGCCTGGCCACCACCGCCCTGGCGTACTGGCTGTTCTCCGCCGGGATCCCCTCCACCAGCGCGGCGACCGTGGGCACTCTCAGCCTTGCCGAACCCCTCGCGGCGTCCATCCTCGGCGTCTTCGTCCTGCACGAGCACCTCACGCCCACCGCCCTCCTCGGCAGCCTGCTGCTCATGGGCGGACTGGCCGCGGCCTGCATTCCCGCCGTCCGCACGCGGTCCGCGGCGGAACCCAGGGAACCTCAACTGCCACCGGCCTTGGAGGCCATCAGTACGGCCAGTACAGCGGGTACAGCCAGGGCAGCGGACAGTACGGGGCATATCGGTGAGGCCGATCACGGCCGGCTGGCGCGCTGATCCACTCCGTAACCGGTGGCCCGGCTGGTCGACCAGCCGGGCGGCTCAGGCCACGTACGGCAAGCACCTGGTCCGCATCGGCAGCCACCTGCCATCTGCCACCTGCCATCTGCCACCAGCCATCTGCCACCAGCCACCTGCCACCCGCGCCGCAACGCAGCCGCCCGTTGCGTTCAACAGATATGGTCAGCCATCTCTCATATCGCCACAAGGGCACCGTGGGTAGCCCTTCGTACCGGCAGTTGGCCCGTTTGCTTCTATCACATGTCACCGTGCAGTTGGTGAGATCGGCTGTCCGCTTCAGGACACCGACATGAAGGAGTACCTTCCTTGACCACTCACCTTCGCCATGTCACCGGCCCGCGGAGGGTACTGGCGCTGTTGACGGCCCTGTGCGGGATCATCGGTGTCACCGCGCTCGGTACCACCCCGGCGGCAGCAGCCGACCAGCGCCAGGCGATCTACGCCATCGCGCACCGGGTCGACACCCTGGATGGCGTGGACGCCGCGCTCAACCACGGCGCCAACGGCATCGAGATCGACGTCTGCGCCTGGTGGAACCCGAACGAATGGCGCGCCTACCACGACTGCTCCTCGGCCGGTGAGAACCGCCGGGGCCCCAGCTTCGACAGCATGATCGACCGCATCCTCTCCAACGCCAACGCGGGGCGCCGGCTGTCGCTGGTCTGGCTGGACATCAAGGACCCGAACTACTGCGGAGAAGCCCCGAACCGTACGTGCAGCGTCGCCGGACTGCGCGACAAGGCGCAGCGGCTGACGGCTGCCGGAATCCAGGTGCTCTACGGATTCTTCGAGTACCACGGCGGCAACACGCCCGGTGTCGGCGGCCGGGGCTGGCAGAGCCTGGCGGGCAAACTCGGCAAGCTGGAGGGCATCACCACGACCGGCTCCCGCGACCAGGTGCGCAGCGCCTACAACCGGTTCGGTTCCGGGTTCCCGAACGGCCGCCGGGTGATGGACTACGGCGACAACAAGATCTCCAACGGGTTCGGCAACTGCACGGAAGCCGGCTGGAACACGTGCGCGGAACTCAAGAAGGGCGCCGCGGACCGCGCCGCAGGCCAGCTCGCGGCCACGCTGTCCTGGACGACCACCTACAACGACCCGTGGTACGTCGACAAACTGCTGGGCGACGCGCGCGTGGACGGCATCATCGCGGGTTACGCCAACTCCACCGGAGAGCGCGAGTACGACAACAGCTGGCAGTGCGCCAACGCCATCAACGCCATCCGCGACTGGGTGAACCGCCACAGCGGCACCCACCGCATGGCCAACAGCGGTGACCGTCTGTTCAAGTAATGGACAGGGTCGGGCCGGAGGCATACCACCTTCGCGCCCTCTCAAGCCGTCGGCCGGGGGACCGGCCGACGGCTTTTCCTTGCGGTGGCCTGGGTCGGCGCGATCCTTTGGCCTCCGGGCCGGACAGGTCAGTCAGCTGCGTACGTTCATATCGATGCAGGCGTAGAACGCGTTGTCGGTGTCGGGACGGGTGGTTGCGGCCGGACAGCCCGGCCAGGTGCTCCCGCACGTCGGGGCGGACCGCTTCTTCATGACGGACAGCGACTGGCAGGAGACGATTCTGGATCTTATGATCCGCGCCTGTCTTATCGTCATAGCAGTGGGCAGCGGCGATGCCGTTCTGTGGGAATTGGCCACAGCACTCCGGCATTTGACCTCTCCGCATCGGCTGATCCCCGACTCCGGTGACGACAGCAGGCCGAAAGCCCCTGCCACGGTGGTCAGCGCGTTGCCGACGGCCAGCACCACCTTTGCGGCCGTCGGCACCGTGCGCCGGTCGGGCGCGCCCGCCACGCCTACCACCAGCGGAGCCGTGCTGGCGGTCACCAGGCCCGTGACCGTCAGGCGTACGCCACCTGACCGACCATCCTGCCTCCGGCCGGGGACGCACCGGTCGCCGACGTGGACGAATCTCGGCTTGCTTGAGGGAGGACTCAAGTAAGACCCGCATATGTCACTGTTCGCCCCGGGCCCAACGCACCGGCAACCCGATGAGCCAACTCCTCACCCCTGCGTTCCAATTCGATACGTTGAGCGGCATGCCTTTCTTCGTCGCGATCCGCCACGTACCGATTCATCTCGGCGTCGAAGTCGCCGGCCCAGGTGTACAGGTCGGCCACCAGATCGTCAGGCAGGTTGAGGCCCGCTGCCGGGTCATCCGGCATGAAGTCACCGAACTCCTCCGCACGGAAGGGACCCCATCGGTACTCGGCCATCATGGTTATGCGAAGGGGATGCGGTGGATTGCCATGTGAATCCAGAGTCCAGTGCAGGCGTGCGCACCCCCAGCACACGAACTTCGCCGTGCCATGCCGAGCGTCCCAGTAGCGCACGACCCACGCCGGCCCCAGGTGCTGCGCCACGGATTGGGCAAGTTCGCGGCCGGTGCTGACGTGTTTGCGCATCCGGGCCTTGGCGGCGGGCCCTTCCAGCGGAAGAGCGGCGTTCCACGAAAGGAGGTCGTGCACCAAGTTTTGGGGGAGTCCCAGGTCGGGATCTCCCGCCAGCAGGCAGACCGTGAAATCGTCCGGGGCATTGGCATGAGATCCCTCGGTCGAGGTGTACAGGGGGAAGCCATCTCCTCGTGCCCGCACCAGAAGATGACGAGGCGCCTCTTGCTCGCTCATGCCGGATATGCTCCTACGATGTAAGCGTGATCGCCCACCATTTTGGTGAACACGGGCTGGTGGGTGGACGGTTCGTTTCCCACACCCTCCATGGCTAACGGCCTTCCCTTAGCTCAAAGCTTTTGTGAGGCGCCGATTATCTCAAGGCCGAGGAGGCGGCCCTTCCGGTCGCAATCCGAAACGCTGCCTCCCCGGCCGTGCGACGGTGATACGAAGGCTGGCTACGGAGACCAGCCTGACCACCGCTCCTGGCTCGACCGGATCGACGGCGTCCAGGTGCGGCACCCTGGCATGACATATGTCATCCCCAAGATACGACGTACGGCTCTGCAGGTCCGGCTGCCGATCCTTTTAGGCTCCGTAGCATGTTCAAATCTCACAAAGTCGGACGAGACGATTCCTGGGAAGGCGTCATCGTCAATAAGTCCCGAGGAATGCTCGACGGCTCGAACATGTACAACTTCGTCGAGGTCCGTATCGCCGACGACGAATCCGTGAAGGTCCGGATCAGTCGTCGGCTCTGGAAGTCGATCGCGGTCGGCGATCGAATTGTCAAGCGGCCGGGCGCCGACCCGGTCAAGGAGTAGACCTCCGCTGCATGCCATATGCCGCGACGGCCGATCAGGCCGGTTCTGGGATGAACCCCGGACCGGTGCTACAGCCTGACGCTAGCGGATACTGCGGGCCAGCCAAGGCGTGAGACCAGGGACAGTGATCAGTTCCTTGTATGTCTCGTCGCCGGGCAGCGGTACGACAAGCCATTGGCCCGGAGGAAACAGTCGGGTCTTGACGAAGGCAAGCCCGCCATACACGGACTTGAGAAATGCGGGAACGGCGTCGCGGGGAATGTCGTGGAAATCCACACCGTCCACGGTGATCTGCGCGTCGTCTTCGGGAAAGAGCCGTACGCTCACCAGCGGCGATCCCGCCAGCTCCACGAATGCCTCGTGCGGCAGCGAGCCGTCGGGGTCGAGCACCGTGAAGGGCGCGGCCGCCGTACGACGCGACGTCCGGTCCGCGCCGATGTCGTCGGTGACGGACATCGTCAGCTCGAATTCCTCTGCGATGCCGCGTATCGCGGCGACTGCCGCTTCGGTGGTCGGCAGGTGCGTGTTGTTCATACCCCTGATCATGCTTGATGCTGGCGGGTGCGGGCAGGGTGCCGACGGGCAGCGGTGGCGCTGGTCCGCTTCTCGCCACCGGACCGCAGGGCGAGTTCCCGGCGCAGGTAAGGCCCAAGGGACGCCGCTACTTTGGCCAGTCAGCCTTCGCACATGGGATTGCCGAGGTTGGCCGCCGTGACAGTGACGCCTGTGGACAAGACGGCCATCAGGTCGGCGATGGCGACGCACACGGAGCGCATGGGGATGTTGGGTGGAGCTCTCGGGTGGGGCGGGTGCGAAGATCTGCTGCGAGTCCGTAGACCCATAACCCGTGGACCCGGCTGTACGGAAATGCGGTGGAGCTCGTGCGAAGGGTTTGCGCCTGGTCCCTGCCGGAAGTGCAGGCACACATTCCCCGGGCCTTCGGTAGGCAGCCCAAGACGATCGTCGACTGCAAGGCCGACGGAATCTTCCACCCCGCTCAGCCAGCCGCGAGGCCCGGAGACACGAACCGCAAAAGTTGAGGGGTGATCAGTTCCAGGCCCGCCTGAGCCAGAGCTCACGCGTCACCTTCCTGGTCCTGGACGACGGAGGAGGCAACGGAAGAGAGTCGAGATGCTGCAACTCGTGGGCCATACGTAGTCAGGTAAACCGGTGCGAGACAGCAAGCTATTACCGCTTCTGCGCCTCTGCGACTCCCTCACCGATTACCTGGGCAGCTTCGGCGCCATGCTCGCCCTCGCCCGCCGCGCCCGCGAAGGCGGTACGTACCGCGTCCAGGTCTCCCTCTGCCAGTCCGCGGTGCTCGTCCAGCGACAGGGGCTGATCAGCGGCTTCGAGGGCGCGGCCGGTCGACTCGACCCCGAGGAGTTCGAACGTTACGCGGTGGCCGACGACGCCACCGCGTACGGCGACCTCAAGAGCCTCGGCCCGGTCATCCGCATGTCCGGGACGCCGCCCCACTGGTCGAGGACGACCCCGCGCCTGGGCAGTTCGAGGCCGGAGTGGATTCCGCGCTGATTCCGGAAGGGCACGCATGAGAGGGTGCCGTGGCCGTCTGCGGTCAGCTGGTGAAATGGTGCTGGTCAGCCGGTCAGGTGAGGTTGCCTTCGATGGCGGCGATGTAGCGCTTGACGGAGTGGTCGCGGACGCCGTCCGAGGCGGGGGCGAAGGGGTCCGCGGTCAGTCCTTTGGCGCGGTCCGTGAGGCCGCCCAGCATGCTCATCGATTCATGGATCTTGCCGGCGGAGTCGATGTACCTCAGGCTTTCGACGTGGGTGAAGGCGGGCTCGGGTGGCATCTGCGGCACGATGTCATTGTTGTTGACGAAGCGGAACACACGGCCCTTCAAGCCCTTGTTGTAGGCGTCGGCCAGGACGCGGTCGCAGGTGCGGGGCTGTCCGTAGGTGTAGATGCCGTCCGCCTGCAGTTTCGGCTCCTCCAGGTACATACGCGCCCCGGCGAGCATCGCCAGGGCGCCGCCGAGGCTGTGGCCGGTGAACCACACCGTCTGGTTGTTGGTGCGCAGTTCGGCCAGGGCGTCCTTGAGGCTCGGGAAGATCGCCTGGAGAGCTTCGGCGAAGCCGTAGTGGACGTATCCGGTCTTGGCGGGGCCGGGCCACGGGGGAGTGGTGGTGTCCGAGAGCCAGTCGCGGATCTGCGCCGGTTCCGTGCCGCGGAAGGCAGTGATGATCATGTGGTCGCCGGCGGCGGTGTACGCCTGGGTGTCCTCCAGAGGGAACGGTGGGGTGAACCGCGTCTGGTGGTGGCGCACCTGGTCGAAGCCCCAGTCGCGTACCTGGGATTCGATGGTGGCCTCGTCCTTGTAGGCCAGGTCGGACGCCCGGGCCAGCCAGTAGGCCAACGGGAGGCTGTAGCCGCTGGTGGAACGGTGGTCGATGGCGGGCGGTGCGCTCACGGGGACGGTCCTTTCGCTCGGTTCGACGGCCGTGCCGCACACCGGTGCCTTGTTGTGGCGCGCGTTTTGTCGTGCCGTTCACGTGATCTCTGCGCAGTGCTCCGTGATCTGACGCATTGTTCCCTCTTTTGGGGGTATGCCGGGTGGTACGCCGGGGGCTGCGTAGCCGTGAGCTGCACCAGGGTGGTCGTGTCGCCCGTGTACGGGTCCGGCTGGAGGACAGCAGGCCAGCGACCGTCATCCCCGCGCGTGAGGCTGGGCTCGTACTGGCTCCGCCGATCGTGTGGGTGCCGGTGCAGGCTCAGCAGTAGGAGGACGGGTGATGGTGCATCGTGTCCGTAGGTTCGGCGCGCCGCCGCGGTCTGGATTTCGCGCGCTCCGTCAGTGGGGAGTCGGGGGTCTCGAACCGTAGGAGTCGCGGCGCTTGGTCCTCACCGCCGCCCCGTACGTCCACCAGCAGGTGTTCGCCACTCACCAGCTCGAAAACATCCCGTACCGCCTGCCCCGACGTGCCGGCCGCCACCGCCGTACCGCCCGCTGACCAACGCTTTGCAAGCGATACAGTCCCGGCGAGCCGATCGGAGCCGGGGGGAAAGATTGAACAGCTCAATCAGTCAGGTCGTGATCGCGATACCGGGTATGGGCGGGACGCTCGCAGCCGCCGTGACCACACAGCGTGGTGCCGACCGGGCCAGGACTTGCGAGCTGGAGCATACGAGGCAACTCCAGCGAGAAGAACGCGAATACGCCGCGCGTCAGGCTCAGGTGGAACAGCGGCGCACCTGTTATGCCGCTCTCAGTGCCGGTACCCGCGTCTTGGCCAACGTGTTGGCGAAAGTCCTGCACGACTTGGAGAAAGGCAGGCTGACCGAGGAACTGCGGTCGGACCTGGACCGGGCGTGCCGCGACCACCGCTTGCGGCACGCCGAGGCCCAGGTGATCCTTCCCGACGGCGTGGCCCACAAGCTGTGGGGCCCCCTATGGGCCATGCGTCGCGTCATGCGCGTTGACCTGGGCATTACGGCCCCCGAGCAGGACCAGCGCCAGAGGGAGGCGGACCGTTGCCCGGTCTGATGGAATTGGCGTACACCACGGCCGGCGGTGTGGTGGGCGCCGCTGTGACTGCCTACATCTCCAGGAACCACGAGCGTCGTCAACTTCGTTCCGCTGTGATGGAGCAGCTTCAACGCGTGTGGCTGGTCCGTGCCGGGGTGTGTGACATCGTGCCGCGCCGCACCGGACGCCCCGCCGCGTACATGGTGGGCGGTCAGCTGTCGGTCACAGGCGAGCTCGGGCTTTCGGCAGTGCTGGAGGACGGCGGCGATGCGGAGCGTACGCTGCGCGAAGCCGTCGCAGGTCTCGTGGTGGCGTCGCTCTCAGCCGGCATACCGCGCAGGGTTCTGGACTTCGCGGGCGGCGGTGAGGAGCGTGCGCTGCAGTGCGAGGTGATCCGGCTTGCCGACCAGCGTGTCGGCGGGGTACTGGGCGAGTCGCTCGAAGAGCTGATGACCGCATGTGCCGAGTACCGGGAGGCGACGGCCCAGCTCCTGCTCCAGGCGCTGTGGCACCCGTGGCAGATCAGGTGGCGCATGACCGCGCGCATTCGTGCACTCCGGACAGCGGTGGAGGCGCTGCATCGCAAGCAACAGGAAGCCATATCGCTCCTGGCCCGAGCATCGTCCTCCTGATAGCGGGGCATCTGGCGGTGGGCGTCCTGGGCGGCTACGAGGGCGTTAGCCGGGAGTTAGCGCGGTGGCAGCTGTGCGCCAGCGGTCCCGAACAGGGTGGGTGACATATCGAGGAATCTACGGCGCCAACTGTCCCGGGGATTCGAAATGAGCTCCACCGCCACCGTTCGTACTGCCGTCGCCGTACGTTCCGTATCGTCGCCGCGGCCCTGACCGCGACCGCGGGGCTGTCCCTGACCGCCTGCTCTCGGTCGGACGCCTCCGGTACGAAAGCCGCGGACGGGCCGGATGCAGGTGTGGCCGCCGCGGATCCGCCGGCGAAAACGCGGCCCCCGCCCCGAACGCCAGCGGCGGAACGACCATCAGCATCGTGCTGACCAGCTGCCGTGCCCGAACAATCGAAGCGAAGGGGCTGCGCACCCCGCGAGCGCCCATGGCCCCCCTAGGCGGAAATTGCGTAATGCGCTACGTAGATCACGCCCGAACGGCGCTGTGAGGCCGTCCTCGCAATTAGCGTCGACGTCGTAAATCAAGAACACCTCTGGGCGGGACCAGCTCAGAGCTTGAGGGTGAACAAGGAGGTGACGGCGGCGAGAGCTACCCCGAGGGGGCCTGACCGGTCACTCATTACGGGTGGCAGTGCCTGGTCGTGTACGAGGCGCAGGTGTGCGTATATCCGCATGCGTACTCGCGCGCACCATGTCTCATGCACGCCCTGAACACAACGAACGAACGCCAACCTGTTCCGCCCAGGGCACTTGGAATGCGAAAGGAATGCTGGATGAAGATTCGCCACGCTCTGACGGCCGCCGCGGCGGCCGCTGTGATAGCGCCCGCCGCCGTACTGGCTGCGCCCGCCGACGCATCCGCAACGGAGCCGGTGTCCGAGGCCGTTCACCGTACGCCGCCCCCTCCCGACTCACCCGGTGCCGCAACATCGTCGGAACGGTCGACGGATTCCGCGAAGAGCGGCGGCGGAATAGGTAACTCGGACGACTCGCGGCGCCCGGGCGAAGCCGCTGCCGCTGGCCCGGCTTACCAGAATCGCAACGAGGCCGACCGTACCGCCTTAGGGAAGTCACCCAAAGCCGCCGGGACCACTGAGAAGAGCACCGGCACAGGCGGTGCCACCGTGGGTGGCAAGGGCGCCGGTGATTCCGACGGTGCGGATCGGTCCTGCGCGTTCGAGTCCGACCAGTTGAAGGCGGCCGTCCATGGGCTGCCGCGCCAGCTGGCCGCGGGCGGCTCCTGGACACCCTTCACCATGACGCTCACCAATACCACCGGCAATCCCCTGTCCGAGGTCCAGCCCTTCCTGCTCGTGTCCTCCGCCGAAGATGTCGACCGGCCGTACTGGGAGCTGGAGACGGAATACCGCGACGCCAAGACGGGGAAGTGGATAACCTTCCACGACGCGGAGCCCAAGGACCTGTTCGGCTCCTTCACCATCGGTCCGCGCAGCGCCATCACGCTCCAACTGCGCACCCGCGCGGTCAAGAACGCCAAGCCCGGCGCCGGGTACGCGCTCGCCGCCGGCGACTACCGCAACGGCGACGGTTCCTGTGGTTCGGCCAAGGAAGCCTGGTACGACTTCACGATCCTCCCCGCGGGCGCGAAGCCGACACAGCCCCCGACCGGTAAGCCGGGCGGCGCCTCCGATCCCGGCCAGAGTGCCGCGTCCGGCGGCGATACGAAGGGTTCCGGTTCCACCGGTGGTCTCAGTGCGCAGGGCGGCACCCACCTTGCCGCGACCGGCTCCTCGTCCGCGCTCCCGGCGATCGCTCTCGCCGGCGGAGCCACGATGGCGGTCGGCGCGGGTACGGTCATCGGCGTACGCCGCCGGAAGGGATGGCGGGCACGGGCGCCTCGGGCATCACCGTGTAAGGCCGGTACGGGCGCCTCGGGCATCACCGCGTAAGGCCGGTACGGGCACCTCGGAAATCACCGCGTAAGCCCGACCAATTCCCCCAAGAACCTGATAACCCAAGGACCCACGGCCTCCGAACTCAATAGCATCGGAAAAGGGCTACGCGGGTCCGAAGAACCGGGAAAGAGATCTCTATGAAACTGCGCCGCGCCCTGTCGGTCTCGGCCGCGACGGCCACCCTGCTCCCCATGGCGATGGCCGCTGCGCCCGCCTCCCAGGCAGCCCCTGCCGCGGACCTGCCGCAGTGTTCCGACGTCGGGGATCCCAACGGCGGCGACGCCTTTGTGGGCCGCTCGTTCGGCGTACCCGACTCGGTCACTCTCGGTACGAACTGGACGACCTACACCGCCACGCTCACCAACGCCTCGGCGAAGGAAATGAAGTCGTTCGAACTCAGCGGCAAGGTGCTCAGTTACGTCTACAACGAGGGCGAGCGCGACCTGAGCCCGTACAGCGATCTGCAGTACTGGGACACCACGCAACGCGCCTGGAAGACGCTGAAGGATGCCGACGGAAAAGCCCGCGGCACCATACCCGGCCCGAAGACGCTGAAGCCCCGCGAGTCCGTCCACGTGAAACTGCGGTTCAGGGTGCACAAAGACTTGCCCATGGACCATGCGTACGACGCGTTCACCGGCATCACCGGCACCTTCGTCGACCGCTACAACGGCACGGACTGCACGGTCAGCGCCGATGCCGGCGGCAGCTTCTACCCCCGCGAGGGCTGAGACCCGCGGGCAGGGCTGCCGCGGAAGCGGCCCGACGGCGGCAGCACCCCCGCGCGTACTGATCACGAGGGATGTTGACACTCGCGCGGGTTGACCGTTGACGAAGACCTCCGCTGGGGTGAAGGCATTTATACTTCGCCACACTGGAGGTCTTCGTGTTTCACCGCAAGGCCCGGCCGGCCATTCTCGTAGATCCGCACACCGAGAATGCCTGCTCCTTCCCGACTCCGATATTCCTCCCGGACGACCGCGTGCCGACAGTGGATAGCCGCCGCCCGATCCGGATGAGGCGGAACGCCGACGCGCTCTACGGTTTCGAGGAATCGGCGGGATCGTCGAGGTGGGCCGGCCGGAGACGCCGTGACGCATGTCTGGCCGAGGGTTACGGCATGAGCACGGTCACCCACGTAGACATGATCGCCTACGTGGAATCGGCCGCACCCGCGTTCAGCGGCTCGGTCAGGCCCAGCACCGGCGACCACCTGGTGAATTACCCTCACAATTAGCTAAGTTGCGCTCGCCCGTCCGATTCTCATAGGGGGAGTGGCAGTCATGCGGCAC
The DNA here is from genome assembly GCF_001279365.1 of Streptomyces sp. NRRL F-5755. Lineage (NCBI taxonomy): Bacteria > Bacillati > Actinomycetota > Actinomycetes > Kitasatosporales > Streptomycetaceae > Streptomyces > Streptomyces sp. NRRL F-5755. Next base: position 17,909 of record NZ_LGCW01000008.1, read on the forward strand.
CAGCACAAGACCTTCCGCGCGATCGAAGTCGGCGACGGCAGCGACGGGCGGTGGGCCGCCCACGCCCGGGCCCTGTGGCAGGACATGGAGGGCCTGCTGACCGAGGAGGGCCGGACTCCGGAGGGCGCGGACCGTGTTCGGGCGCTGTTCCGTGCGCATATGCCGGAACTGGTCCCGGTCCTGGACCGCCTGGCCGTCCAACTCGACCGGCCCGAGGCGAGAGCCTTCCTCACCCACGCGGCACTGCGGCCGTTCTCCCCGGCCTGCACCCAGATCGGCAGGAACGGCACTCTGCTGCGCAACTACGACTTCCCGCCCGATCAGTGCGAGGGCACCATCGTCTCCTCCTGCTTCCTGCGCCCCGTGATCGGGATGCAGGACGTGCTGTGGGGGTTGCTGGACGGGATGAACGACGCCGGTCTCGCGGTCTCGCTCACCTTTGGCGGACGTTCCGTATACGGACGTGGTTTCGCCATTCTCATCGTGGTGCGCTACCTGCTGGAGACGTGCGACACCGTCGACGAGGCGATCGTCAGGCTGCGGTCCCTGCCGGTCGCCGTCCCGCAGAACCTCACCCTTGTCGATGCCACGAAGGCGGTGACGGTGTTCGTGGGGCCGGACATGCCGCCGACGGCGGCGCCGGATGCCTGCGCTGCCAATCACCAGCACCTGCCGGTGACCGACGAGCAGGAGCGGGCCTCGCGGACGCAGGAGCGGCTGCGCGCCATTCGCGCCGCGGGTACGGACGTGGCGGCGATGCTGAAGCCGCCACTGTATCGATCCGTCGACGCGCAGGGGTCGGGAACGCTCTACACGGCCTGCTACCGCCCCGTCGAGGGACGTGTGACGTACTACTGGCCCGGTGAGTCCTGGCAACAGTCCTTCGCTGGCTTCGCACCTGGATCCCGGACTGTGACCTTGAACCGGGCCGGCTGAAAGGCGCGAAGGTCTCGCAGGAACGTGACTTCACCCGCCGCCAACAGGCCCTCCTGCGGCCGACCCTGCCAATGGCGCCCCGGCTCCCGCCCAAGCATGCTCTGCGCGAGCGCGTCCCGAGGCGTGAGTCCGGCAGGGCTGGGGCATCCGGTGCCGTAGCGGCATTTCTCGTAACGTGCGTTGTGTAAATTGGCACGGCTCGATACGGTGCCCCCATCCGCTGTACTCAGGACGGAGAGCCGTGATCAACATGTACGACGTCGCAGTGGTCGGAGCCGGCTTCGCCGGTGTGGTCGCAGCGCGCGATCTCAGCGCCGAGGGCTACTCGGTGGTGCTGTGTGAAGCGAGAGACAGGATCGGCGGCCGGACCTATACGGGCGAGGCGTTCGGCCGCTCGGTGGAGTTCGGTGGTGCGTACGCGCACTGGACCCAGCCGCACGTCTGGCGCGAACTGACGCGTTACGGTATCGGCTTGTCCGCGCCGATGGAGGCCGAGAAGGTCCACTGGCTCGCCGACGGCGCCGTGCATTCAGGTACGGCGGCCGAGTACGCGCGCCTCTGCGGCCCGCTGATCGCCCGTTACCTGCACGACGCGCGGGCCCGGTTCCCTCAGCCGTTCGACCTTGCCGCCGCCGACACCGGCGCGATCGAGAAGGAGACGCTGGGGGACCGGCTCGACGCGCTGAACCTGTCCACGTACGACCGGGACGTGCTCGACGGCATGCTGGCGTCGTTGGTCCACTCCTACAGCGAGCAGGGCATCGCCCAGTTCCTCCTGTGGGCCGCGACCACCTTCGGCGACTGGGGCGCGTTCCTCGAAACCGCCGGAGCCTGGCCCATCGCGGGCGGGACCAAGCGGCTGCTCGACGCCATCGCCGGTGAGTCGAAGGCCGAGTTGTGCCTGTCCACGCCGGTGACGGCGATCGAGGACGACGGGGCCGGGGTCACCGTGACCACCCGGGAGGGCGACCACGCGCGGGCGCGGTACGCCGTCGTCGCACTCCCGCTCAACACTCTGGGCGACGTGGCCATCACCCCTGCGGTGGCCCGGCCGGTGCGTACCATGATCGAGCAGAAGCACCCGGTGAAGGCGCTCAAGCTCTGGGTGCGGGTCCGGGGCGAGATAGCGCCCTTCGCCGCCGGGGCTCCGGTCGGCAAGCACCCCGTCAACGCCGCCAGGACGGAATACCGGCACAACGGGGACACCCTGGTCATGTGCTTCTGCTCCGACGCCTCGGCGATCGACGGCGATGACCTCGCGGCGGTGCAACGCGCCCTGCGGGCCTTCGTCCCCGGCATCGAAGTGGTCGACACCGCCTGCCACGACTGGGTCGCCGATCCGTTCTCACAGGGCGCCTGGGCGCATCACCGGCCGGGGAACCTCACCCAAGCCGCGCCCCTGATGCGAGAGCCCCACGGGCGCATCCGCTTCGCCGGTGGTGACATCGCGGCGATCGGCGTCGGCGGCATCGACGGCGCCATCGAGACCGGAGCCCAGGCGGCCCGGGGTATCGCTCGGGCTCTGGCCGGTGACGGCGCCTGACCGTGCCCGTTCGCGCGACGGGGCGGGCCGCCGGCGGGCCGCGGCCGACCGACGCCCGCCATTCGCCCCCCGTAAGGCGAATGGCGGGCACCAGGCCCGTCGCTTACGAGCCGGCCGCGCGGCGGGCGCCCGGAGGCGGGGCGATCAAGGTGATGGCGGCATCGAGGAGGGCCTGGACCCGGTCCGGTGTGAACCTCTTGGGCTCGATGGGGAACATCATCATCCAGCCGTCGCCGATGGCGCCGAGCTGGTCGGCGAGCAGGTCGGCGGGGATGTCGTCGCGGATGGTTCCCTGGGCCTGTCCGGCCGAGAGGAGCGAGGCCAGCGCGCTGCGGTGCCGGGCGTAGCGCCGCTCGATGACGGCGGCGAAGGCCGGTTCGTACCGTGCGTGGACGAGCAGCTGGGACATCACGGGCCAGAACTCGGGATCGTCCGTGGTGCGGAGCAGCCACCGTTCCAGGATCGCCCGGATGTCGGGCTGGTCCCGGCCGGCCGCGAGCATGGCGTCGAAGCCGTCGAACCGGCTCTCGGCCAACGCGGTGACCAGTTCCTCCTTGTTCGCGAAGTAGTACGTCACCGCTCCGGTCGTGCACCCCGCGCGGTGGGCCACCTTGCGCAGCGAGGTGTTGGTATAGCCCTCCTGCGCGATCACCGAGGCCGCCGCCTTCAGCAGCTCGGCCCGTTTCGCCGCGCGGTCGCCTGCCGGGCGGCCACGCCGCGCGGCAGGCCCGGTTCCGGCATCGTTGTTCGCTTGTCGGGTCGGGTTGTCGGACACCCTGTGATTCTGCCACACAATTAACGTAACAACTGTTGTGTAAAACGCTGAGGGCTCGTTACGGTGCTGCCACCACCTGACCTACGGGAGGAACACCCATGCAGGAGTCAGTGAGGGAAACATTTCGCAACGACGGCGCCGTCCTCATGAAGGACTGCCTCGACGCAGCGCAGTTGGCGCGGTGCCGGGAGGCGTACGACTGGGCCGTCGAACATCCCGGGCCCAACGCGTCGCAGATGTTCCACGGCACCGAGCAGCAGTCGCACGTCGACAACGCCAACCCGCTCGCCAAGCCGCGGCTGGACGCGATGGTCTCGTCGCTGCCGTTCGGCCGGCTGTTCGCCGAGCTGTGGGGTTCGCGGCACGTGTGGTATTTCGCCGAGGAGATATTCCTCAAGGCCGGCGGACGAGGCGCCCGCACGGCCTGGCATCAGGACACCGCGTACTTGCCCTGGGCCGGCGACCACTGGGCCAATGCGTGGATCAGCTTCCAGGTACTCCCGAAAGCGAACTCGCTGGAAATCATCCGCGGTTCCCGCCACGGCACCCAGTACGACGGGACCACCTTCGCCAACCCCGACGACCCGACCGAACCCCTCCACGGTGGCGGCGAACTGCCGCGCCTGCCGGACATCGACGCCGAACTCGCGCGCGACCCCGACGCCTATGACGTGCTTTCCTGGGCGACCGAGCCGGGCGATGTCGTTGTGCTGCATCCCCGGGCGCTGCATGGGGGCGCGCATGTCGATGCCGCGTGTCCGGAGCGCCACACGCTGGTTTTGCGTTTCTTCGGCGACGACGCGACGTTCCGTCCTCTCCCGGAGGAGAACAAGCACTTCGCGCGGAACGGTGTTCTCTTCGTCGAGGAGATGGCGAAGCTGAACGCGGGCGACCCGTTCCGCTCGCCCGTATTCCGTCAGCTCGTCTGACCGGGCCCGCGATGAGGTCCCACGGAATGAAGCGCCGACCGGTCAACCCGCCTCCCACCGGAATGCTGTACGACACGCTGCACTTCTCGCAGGCGACCCGAGTCGGCGACATGATCTGGGTATCGGGCCAGGTCGGGATCGACGCCTCCACCATGACGCCGGCCGACGGAATGGAGGCGCAGGCCCGGCTCGCCTTCGAAGGCGTACGGGCCGTTCTGGAAGCCGGGGGAGCGGGCCTGGAGGACATTGTCGAGCTCACCACGTTCCATACCGACCTGCGCGGTGACATGGATGCCTTCAGCCGGGTGAAAGACGAGTTCATCACTGCCCCTTACCCCTCGTGGACCGCGGTCGGGGTGGGGCAGTTGGCTCTTCCCGATCTGCTGGTGGAGATACGTGCTGTCGCTGTGGTGGGCTGCGGTGACCACACGGATAGGAGTTGCTCCGGGCGTTCACCGGCCGGCTGAGGAGTGGGTGGGCGGTCGTTGGGAAGTCGTCGGCTCGTCACCAAAATAGGCGGGTTCGCCGTTGTCCCTTCAGGGGAAGTCTCGGCAGGTGTTCTACGCTGCCCGCGCCACGCCAACGCGTGGCGCGGCGCGGTGTGGGATATCTGCTGGGTGCCTGGGCCCTCTATTCGGATCTCAACCGAGACACGCCCTCCATGCCACCACCCAGCAGCCGGAGCCACCCCATAAGATCAACCGCGACCTTTCCATTCAGCGCCCCTGTCATACGGCGACCGGCCAGAAAGGCTCGTCCGTGCATCGCTGGCTTTCCGAAGGGCGCCGATCGGCGGTAAGCCTGGCCATCGCGACGTGCGCGGCGGCGGTCCTTCCCATGGACAGCGTGGTGCGGATTTCGGCAGCAGACGTCGGCGTACTCGTACTCTTCGCCTATCTGCTTCCCTACCTCGCACTCACCCTGACGGCCTTCTTGGGCGCTGCTCCGGAACAGGTCCGCTCGTGGGCGCAGCGTGAAGCTCGTGGCACGTTCATGCAGCGTTACGTCATCGGCACCGCCCCCGGGCCGGGGGCGTCCCTTTTCATCGCGGCTGCCGCGCTGCTGGTGGCAGTATTGTGGCTTCCCGGCCACCTCAGCACCACCTTTTCCGCCCTTCCGCGCACGCTGGTGGCTCTCGCTCTCGTGGTCGTGGCCTGGGTCTGTGTGGTGGTGGCTTTCACGGTCACCTTCCAGGCCGACAACCTCGTAGAGAACGAGCAGGCTCTCGACTTTCCCGGAGAGGAACCGCCGGCCTGGGCCGACTATGTCTATTTCGCGCTGGCGGCGATGACGACGTTCGGCACCACCGACGTCAATGTGACCTCTCGGGATATGCGACGGACCGTGGCGGCGAACACGGTCATCGCCTTTGTCTTCAACACTGTTACGGTCGCGAGCCTGGTGTCCGCGCTGGGGCACCGCTGACCCACCAGCACGCCTGCGCTTGTTTCCTCGGCTCGGCAGACATGCCCTTGCCGTTGCCACGGTGCGGGTGGTCGATGGCCGGATGGCCTTGGCCAGCGGTGGTGAGCCGGGGCCTAGCCCTCGCCTTGAACTCGTACCGCTCTAAATCCTCTTTGCCTTCACCGGCCTGAGGCTTCATCGACCTGAGGTGCCGGGCGCGGCAAAAGGCCCATGCCGCGAACGGTCCTCACGCCCTATGCCGATGCAAGCGGTCCGCGATGCGATCGACCGTCCAGGCGGCGTGCAGCGTCGGCGCGCTGAGGACGGGCGGCGCGAAGCGTGGCCGCGCGCGCCATACGGCGGCGAGGTCGTCGTGCATCCGGTCGCCGACGAGCCGGTCGGCGAGCAGGGTGCCGAGGTAGGGGGACTGGGCGAGGCCGTGGCCGTTGCAGCCGATGGCGTAGAAGACGTTCTTTGTCGCCTCTCCGGCGACCGGCAGCAGCGACGACGTCATCGCGATCCACCCGCCCCAGGCGCGTTGCGGCGCGATGTCGCTGAGCGACGGGAACCGCTCGTGGAAGCCGCGGACGAGGTCCGCCACGACCGCGTCGTCCGGCTCGCGGGCGCCCAGCGCTCCCGACGCGGTTCGCAGCCGGCGGGTTCCGAACATGACCGTACCGCGTGGTGTGGGCCGGTAGTTCTCCAGGATCGTGTGCGGGGTGATGATGCCGACGCGCCTCGTCCAGCCGGTCGCCGCGAGGCGATCGGGATCGATCGGTTCGGTCTCGACCAGGCTGGTCCAGATCGGTGTGGCCATCCGCTTCGGGGCGATCGCCAGGTCGCGGGAGTAGGCGTTGGTGGCCAGAATGACCCGCTCGGCGCGGACCCGGCCGCCGGGCACGCTGACGACGGCCCCCGTGGCATGGGGCTCGACGGCGCGTACGGTGGTCCGCTCGTACGTCCGTACGCCGGATGCGAGGAGTACCTCGCGCAGACCGAGCGCGAACTTGCCGGGGTTCAGCAGCCCGCCGGCCCGTTCGAAGATGCCGCCGAGGAACGTCTGCGGCAGGCCGAAGTCACGCCCCTCGACGAACTCGACGTCCGCCCCCGCGCCCCGGAGGATCTCGGCGTTACGCCGGGTGCGCCGGAGCTGGCCCGGGGAGACGGCGGCGATGACGTTGCCCGTCGGCTCGTAGTCGCAGTCGATGGCGCGCCGTCCGATCAGCTCTTCGGTGAATCGGGCCGCCCGGTCCGCGTAGCGGATGAGATGCGGCAGGCGGCGGGCGTACAGCATGTTCAGCAGCTGCGGGTCGCCTGCCAGCGCGTTCGACAGGTACCCGGCGTTTCGCGAGCTGCCGCCCCATCCGCAGAACCCGGACTCCAGCAGCACGACATCGGCACCTCGCTCGGCCAGCCGCAGCGCCGCCGCCATGCCGGCGTAACCACCCCCGACCACGGCGATGTCGCACGTGAGCTCCCCTTCCAGCATCGGCGCGAAGTCGCCGGGCCGGTCGGCCCAACCGCTGAACGCCGAGTACGTCACGCCGGCGAAGCCGGCTCCGCTCGCTGCAACGTCGTACATGGTGATCCCGGCTTCCCGTGCTGAGTACAGAAGATGGCGGCACCGTACCGAGCCGGACAAATTTTCACAACACGCGTTACGAAAAATGAGGTCCGCTGTCGACCGCGCCACGATCCCGGAACCGTGCTGCCTGCTTCTCGCTCCGCCGGGCTGGCCTGCCTGGCCCACACCGGAATCCGGACCACGGCGACGGGCGGCACACGCAGCAGGTGCCGGTGTCCTCCTGGGCGAGCAGCACCGCCGTACGGTGGTAGGGAGGGGGCTGCCCGGCCTATGGGCCTTGACGAGGTCGGGCCGTTCGAGTGCGCACCCACCTCTGCCCGCCCATGCGCGTAGCCGACGCGAGAGAACAGCCCGCCGCGGCCCACGTGGTGTGCGACCAGCGCCACCTCATGCAATTCCGCTATCCAGCCCTGCACGTCACCACTGACCACGCCACCCAGGACATCCGCACGCACAAGTGGCCCCGCCCGGCTGCCCCCTGACAGTAAGTCACTACCGGGCGGCGCCCCACGTAACCGCCGACGCCGTTCGGACCGCGCAGGGTCGTTTCTCCAGTCCTCCGTAGGAGTGATGCACGGATGCACACCGGCCGGGAGGGGCAGAGGTGGACGCGGCATCTTTCCCACCCGCAGGAGGACCCGTTGATGCGTCTTCGCTCCGCCTTCACCGCCGTACTCGGCGCCGCCCTGCTCCTGGCCGCCGTCCCCGGTTCTGCTTCGGCGGCATCCGGGCAGTTCCGCTACTCCTACGAGACCGTCGACGGATTCGAGGCCAGCGGCTTCCTCAACAACCCGCCCAGCGGCCGGTGCATCAACCTCCACGGTGTCGGCGAGGACAACCCCCAGCCCGGCCACACGCCACAGAACCGCACCGACGCCTGGGCGACGGTCTACACCGGCACCGACTGCGAGGGCGACTCCTTCCGCCTCCGGCCGCGCACCGGCGGGGCCTCCGAGCGCCTGAAGCTGCGCTCGGTCACCTTCAGCTGACGCGAGGGGACAGAGGCAATCCACAACAGGTTGCACACGGCGGTCATCGCCGTCGTACGCGCGGTCCGCGAGGGCGAGGCCACATGCCCGCGGTCGCGGACCGCCCGCGCTCTTGGTGATCTAACCGGGCGCTCGCACAGTCACCGGAGCTGCCGACGAGCCCCGGCCGGCGGTTCCCTGCGACGGGGCGGGGGTCGCGGATCTGCGAACGGACCGGCGCTGGCTGTTCGGCAAGAAGCCGGACGGCCTGTTCCTCAGTGGAGCGTATGAGAGCGACTGCCCCATCCAATGACGCGGCATAACGCATAACCACCGTCACAACAAGACCGTCCAGCCCTACGAAGCAGCCGCCCCCTCGCACCCCTCCCGAGCGGGCGTGACATACGACGACAGGCTCTAGGAGCGGGTGGCGGTCGCGCAGTCGTTGCCGGGGGCCGTCGTGCCGTTGCCCGTGCCGATCGGCTTGCTGCGGTCGTACGGGTCGACCTGGTGGGCCTTGTCGGTGGGCTGCTTGGCGGCCGTGCCGAAGGACGGCACGAAGTAGCCGGTCGGGGCGGAGCAGCCGCCGTTGGTCATGTCGAGCGCGTACGAGACGAGGGACATCGTGCCCGGTTCGGTGATGACCTTGGCCGGGTCGTCCCAGCTCATCACCACTTTGCGCCGCGCGATCGTACGGACGACCTCGGCGTCTCGCCCGCCGTCGCCCGCCGGGGTGACCGGGTACACAAAGGTGACGTCCGCCGTCACCTCGACCGCTCCCCGCTTGCCTTCCTGGTACGTGAGCCGGCCGCGTGTCTTGACCACGTCACCGACCAGCCGGGCCTGTTCCGGCCGGAAGCGGCTGAACAACAGCAGCGGGTCGGTCTCGGAAGTGGGCGCCGTCGCTGACAGGGCGGTACGCAGATACTCCTGGACGTCCGCCTGGTGCGGGTTCAGCAGCGCGATCGCCTTCGTGGGCCGTTCGCCGCGCAGCACGCGGGAGTCGAGCCCGGCGGCCACCAGAAAGTCCCGGCTCTGCCGCAGCGCCTGCTCGACCTGGGCGGCGTCCATCCAGCCGGTCGCTTTCGCCGGTGGCACCGTGATCCCCGCCGCCCCGTCGGCCCAACGGGCGGCAGGCGAACCCCGGAACGGCTCGGCGAGAGTGGGGCGCAGATCCGGCTCGGCGCCGGGCGCCTCCCGCGGATTCTCCGACTCGGCGGCCAACGGCGCCCCGTCCTGCCCACCGTCGCTGCCGCCGAACCAGCTGACGACCTGCTGCGGAAAGAGCCCCATGACCAGCAGGGCCACGGCCGCCACCAGCCCGACGACGTACCAGCCTTTTTTGCGCCGGGGCCGGGCCGGTGAGTACGTACGCCAGCCCGCCGGCTGCCCGGGACGCTCCCGCAGCCGCCGCTCCACCTCACGGGCGCGCGCCGACGGCTCCACGGGTGCCCCGGCCGTACCCGCCACCGATTCACGCAGGAACCGCTCCCACTCCTCGTCGGACACGGACGACCCGCCCTGCCCCCCAGCTCCGCTCACGCGCACTTCCGTTCTCGCTCGACTGCTTGATACCCGATGACTCGATCGCTCGCCCGCCTGATCGGTCGACTGCGCACCGGTCGATCGAGAGTCGCCCGTATGATCGCATGAGCAAGCCGCTGACCTGCCGGGGCAGTGGGTAAAGGGGCAGGTCGCCGCGCTGTCCGCCGGCATCGGCGAGGCCCTCCACCGGCACGCGTAAGGTCCGCTCGCGTACACGCTCGAAGTAGGGCGACCTGCTTGCGGCCCAGTGGGGGCCGCTCACGGCCGAAGCGACGGCGGTAGCGCTCGCCAACGCCACTCCGGCGGCCGTCGGCGGGGCCCCTGAGTGTGTTTCGGTCGCCACGCTTCGCGAGGAGCAGACGTGGGACGAGCGCGGGGCGCGGTGGGCTCATGGCGCCGCGAAGGCACCCAAACGGGACACCGCAGTCGCCGGAGCGGTTTGCAGCACCTGACACAGACGGCGCCGTCGCCGGTTCGCCTCCGCTTGCGTGAAGAACCCCCAGCTCCACGCCCGCAGTCGAGCCTGGATGATCGGAAGCAAGCCACAGTTCAGATGATCCGGAACCGCGTTGGTCCGGCGGGGTGTCTCACCTTCGGTACGTCCCATGTCCGACGAAGGAGTTGTTTACGGATGATGCGTCGCGTTCGTGTGCTGCTGCTGACCGCCTTACTGGTGGTGACGGGCTCGGTGATATCAGCCGCGCCGGCCTCCGCCGTCATCGGCGGGTCCAAGAGCACCTACGGCCCATGGGCGGTGCGCATGCTCGTCGACGGCAAGCCGGCGTGCACCGGGACGGCGGTCAGCAGCGAGTGGATCCTCAGCGCCTCCCATTGCTTCTACGAGCAGGCACAGCCGGTCGCCGACAAGCGGATCTCCTTCCGGGTCGGCAGCCTCGACGTACGCAAGGGCACCACGGTCCGCCCGGTGCCCGGCAAGCGCGTGGGAAGCACAGCCGACATGATGCTCATCAAGGTGCAGCCGATGAAGGTCCGTACCGCACGCCTGGCGACGGCCGGTGTCCATGTCGGTCAGATGGTGCGGCAGTACGGGTGGGGCGCCACCTGCACCGAGGACGAGAACGCCTGCCAGTCTCCGGTGCTCAAGCAGTCCGACCTGCGGGTGGTGCGGCCGGACGACCCCCGGTGCGAGGGCTACACCGCGCCGGGCGGACCGGACTTCTGCATGGAGAAGGTGTCCGGGATTCCGGCCGGCGGCGACTCCGGCGGCCCGGTGATGAGCATCGCCCCGAGCGGCACCGAAACCCTCCTCGGCGTCTTCAGCGGCTCGGACCGGGAGACGGTCGCCCAGGCCGGCGAGGTTTCCCAGCAGCTCGCCTGGATCCGCTCGGTTATCCGGCGGTAGCTGTGATGGTGGGGGCGCTGGCTGTTCACGTTCAGTAACGTGAGATTCTCCTGGTTGGAGGAAGGCGAAACGTCGTCCGGCGCGCGCCCCGTTGGGTGGGCGATGCAACGGGGGATTGGGAGGACTCTGGAGGCCCGGGTTCAGCCCCCGGCATTCGCTGGGAGCTCAGTGAGCAATAGCACTCCGGGGTCACCTACGGGACGGGACGCAGCTGCGAGATCGTCAGCCGCCGGTTTCTGTCCTCCGTCAGCGACCGTCGTCGGACGGAAGTCGCCGACCGTGCGGCACTGCCACCAGTGGGGGCCGGGCAGTTCGCTGTGCAGCAGTCGCACGGTCTCGAAAAGCCCCTGGCGTCGTCTGGTATGTGGCCGATGGTGGCACGGAACCGCCCGTACAGGCTGCGTAGCGGTGACTCGACACCCACGATCCGGTACGTGGCCGGATGAGCCGGAGCCCAGGTGCAGCAGCAGGCTGCGCCGCTTGCGCGGCAGTCCCGCCTCGCAGGTGCGGTGGGCCGTGTTGGCGAGCGGGAGGTCGAACCGTTCATTCATGGCCAGGGTTGGGGTGTCTTGCGAGGAGGCTTGAGGCGTACGGGTTTCCGGACGCGGGGCGAGACCTGCTGTGGAGCGGGGCTGAGGACGTGAAGTCGGCGAGCGCGAGGGTGCGGGCGTCGGCATCCATCAGCTGGGGCCGGCTCACCGCGTCGGTGACCTGCCGGGTCGTCACCCGCCTCTGCCCCCTCCACATGCCCCGGCCGGCGCTGCCCCCGGCCAGCGCCGCAATCTTCTCGCGACGCAGCCCGGTGGCTGCCGCCGTCCAGTCCCACGTCCCGTGGGGGTGTGCTCCCGTCGGCACCGGCCTCGTCCTTCATTCATTACGCCGTGACATTAGCCTGACAACCTGCCGGGATGGTGAGTGGGCCGGGTCCGTGCGGGTGGCCCAGCGGTATTCAGCCAGCGCGACACGATGGCTTGCTGAAAAGGGGAGGGTCTTCGTGTCTTCCAGGCGGCAAGGTGAGCGATGGGTACGGCCATGCCCACGAGCCGGGCTTGGGGGTGAGTGATGGTCACGGACTTCCAGTCCCACGCCCGTCCCCGGGCCTAGGCGACCCGAGCCCGGCCCTCCGGACGGCCCTCAGGCAAGTGCCAACGCGTACCCTGTCCGAGCCAGTAGCCACGCAGTCCCCGAGCTCTTCTCAGGTCCACGGTCACGGTGCCCGACTTCCAGCCGCAGCAACTACAGATGGTGTGGGTGGGCCAGGTGTCCTCGAAGAACGGGCCGCCCTCGTAACCGCAGGCACGGCATATTTCCTCGCCGTCGCTGCGCAGCGGACGATTCTTATCCCTGGCCTGTTTTGCTGGTTCATGCGCCAACATCTCATGGCACCTCCCGCCGCCGCTCACAGCTCACCGGCGTCGTGCCCTATCGAGTTTCATCACGTCACCCTCTGGATTACCGTCTGGAAAGTGAAGGACCTCGCCATGGAAAATTCCGTCGTCCACCCGGACGACCAGACCGAAACCCTTCGGCTGTCCAGTAACCCCGACGACATCAGCCATCTGGTGTGCTGTCGGCAGATGCGATGGCGATCAACGTTCTGCGGCGCTCAGGGCGACACCATCAACATGGCCGCCGAAACCATCTGCACGATGTGTGTGGAACAAGCCGAGGCCATGTGGCCAGGGATTTGGGCAGACCCGGAATCGTTCTGCCCCGTCGACGGCCAGCCGTGCCCAGACGAACAGGACATCGACCTGCGCATCGCCTGGGAAGCCAGCCCGCCGCAGGCGTAGACCGTCCTTGCGCTTCCGGCCGAGCCGCACATAATAGCCTATTGCCCAGCGGCGGTCGGTGTGTCGCCACCCCACCGCTGTCCGTCTCGTCGCTCCTGAGAAACTGATGCCGCTTACCTGGCTGATTACTTGGGGGGAATCACCATGCGTTGGAGAGCTGTGATTGTGGCGTGTTCACTGGTTGTGGCTACGTCGGCGACTTCAGCCGGATGCGCCCGGTACTTCTCCTGCGGACCCGAAGGCGCCTGGCCGGAAGGATTGACCGAGCATGACCTGGTCGGCCAGTACACCGGCTCGCCTTCCGGCAAGCTGGAACTGAAGGCTGACGGGACGATGCGGGCCACCGACCGGCCGACGCACACTGCTTACGGCGACGCCCCTGAGCCAGACCCTCAGGAGGTGCGGGGCACCTGGCGAATCCGGCCCGGCTCGCACAAGACACCGCACGGAAACCTCGCTGAGCATGACCTGGAGCTCCAAGGTGGGCATTTCGCTGTCTCGGGCAGCCGCGAGAACCCCCACCTGTACAGGGCCGCAGGCGACCCGGACATCTGCAAATTCCACGAGTTCAAGCGCATCGAGTAGTAGATCCCGTTGCCTGCGTGCAGGTGACTGCCGGATCTGGGTGTGGGCCGGTCGGCCGTATGGGGTGTGGCTTTGCATCTCAGTGCGGGAGCCGTGTCGAGGTGACCGTGAGAGTCGCCTTCTGACCGGCTTTGCGATGTCGGCTTGTTCTGCCGTCACTCAGAGGCTCGCGGCGGAACGGTGGACGTGCTTCTGCCGCAGGGGCCCGATGAGGAAGCCGCCATCGAACGTCGATCTGTACGCCGCGATCCGCCACGACGACCACAGTGGCATGCCCCTGCGGCCTCTGCAGGCCAAGTACAGCGTCACCTGGCGGACGGTGTACGGCAGGCTCGGACGGGCAGTGGCCGCAGCCCCGCAGGCAACAGCGGCGGCGGGGACCCCGGCTGGACCCTGACAAGCGGCGAATGCGGCGCGGTTCTGCACCGATCTCGACGAGTCGGCCCCGGCGATCCGGCTGTACTTGGTGGTGCAACTGCGGACCACGCTGAACGAGGTGACGGACGCGGCGTTGGACGCCGGGAGGGCCGCGGCGGAGGCGGAGGGCTGGGGGCTGTGGCAGATCGGCTGCCAGGCGGGACTGTCGCACGAGAAGGTCCGTTACTGGATCGCCCAGGCGGCGGACGAGAGCGGGCCGGCCGGGCCTGTCCCGATCGTCATCAGCTCGGTCAGGCGCCCGTACGCCCCGTCGCGCCCGCCTGCCGATGCTGCGCTGCCCGTCCCGCCCGACCGGTTCACCTCCCGCACGTTGCGGATCTGCTCCGTCATGGCCCCGGATCTGCATCTCCTGATTGGGCGTCCACTCCAACCCAGCGCCCTCATGGAACGCCTGTACGACCTCCTGGAAGTCCATGTCCAGCAGGCGTGACTGGACGCCGGTGCGGCCTGGGCTGGGGGGAGGAGAGGTGCCGACGGCAGTGACGCAACATGAGCCAGCCCAATAGAATACAGAGCTGTGCTGTATTGTATTCGTGTGAAGTCTGACAACGACCCCGAAGACCCCACTTCCCCCACCCCCACCCCCCCCCCCCAAGCCCCCCGCCCGCCCCCCCACCCCGAAAACGCACAAA
>NZ_LGCW01000009.1:0-32005 GCF_001279365.1 Streptomyces sp. NRRL F-5755
GAGTGCGGCCGGGCGGGGGCGGAGTGTTGCCGGAATCGCGCATGGCGTTATGTGGTCTTCCTCGTCGTCTTGTGAGACGGCTGGGTGGTGGATTTCGTTGTACGGGGTTGCCAGGGCGGGCTGGGCCGCACCGCCTGTGCGAGCTGCGTGGGAGTAGCAGAGGCGGCCGGTCCCGCGCCGAGTTATCCACAGGCTTGAGCGCGGGTGGCGGGATAGCTCGTACGCTGCTGGCATGAGCGAGGTGGAGATGGCTCCCGGGGCCGGGGAAACGGTGGACGACGCCAGTGGCGCGGTGGGCGTGCTGCGGCGCGTATTCGGTTACGACGCATTCCGCGGGGAACAGCAAGCGATCATTGAGCACGTCATAACGGGTGGCGACGCGGTCGTACTGATGCCGACCGGCGGCGGGAAATCCCTCTGCTACCAGATTCCGGCACTGGTGCGGCCCGGGGTCGGAGTGGTGATCTCGCCGCTGATCGCCCTGATGCAGGACCAAGTCGACGCGCTGCGGGCGCTGGGGGTCCGGGCCGGCTTCCTGAACTCCACGCAGGACTTCGACGAGCGGCGGATGGTGGAGGCCGAGTTCCTCTCCGGGGAACTGGATCTGCTGTATCTGGCGCCGGAGCGGCTGCGCGTGGAGCAGACGCTGAGCCTGCTGGACCGGGGCAAGATCTCCCTGTTCGCGATCGACGAGGCGCACTGTGTCGCGCAGTGGGGCCACGACTTCCGGCCGGACTACCTGGCCCTGTCGATGCTGCGCGAGCGGTGGCCCGAGGTGCCGCGGATGGCGCTGACGGCGACGGCCACGGAGGCCACGCACCAGGAGATCACCACGCGGCTGGGTATGGAGAGTGCCCGGCATTTCGTGGCCAGTTTCGACCGGCCGAACATTCAGTACCGCATCGCCGGCAAGAGCGACCCGAAGAAGCAGCTGCTGGAATTGCTGCGCACCGAGCATGCCGGTGACGCCGGAATCGTGTACTGCCTCTCGCGCGCCTCGGTGGAAAAGACCGCCGAATTCCTGGTGCAGAACGGGATCACGGCGCTCCCGTATCACGCGGGCCTGGAAGCGCGGACGCGCGCGGAACACCAGGCGCGTTTTCTGCGGGAGGACGGGGTGGTGGTCGTCGCCACCATCGCGTTCGGGATGGGCATCGACAAGCCGGACGTACGGTTCGTGGCCCACCTCGACCTGCCGAAATCGGTGGAGGGCTATTACCAGGAAACGGGGCGCGCGGGGCGGGACGGCCAGCCGTCCACGGCGTGGCTGGCCTACGGGCTCCAGGACGTGGTCCAGCAGCGCAAGATGATCGACGGGTCGGACGGCGACGACGCCCACCGCAGGCGGCTGTCGGCGC
This sequence comes from Streptomyces sp. NRRL F-5755, assembly GCF_001279365.1. NCBI lineage: Bacteria > Bacillati > Actinomycetota > Actinomycetes > Kitasatosporales > Streptomycetaceae > Streptomyces > Streptomyces sp. NRRL F-5755. The sequence continues at coordinate 1,359 of NZ_LGCW01000009.1, forward strand.
ACCTCGACGCGATGCTGGCGCTGTGCGAGACGGTGGAGTGCCGGCGGGTGCGGCTGCTCGCGTACTTCGGGCAGGAGAGCGGCCCGTGCGGGAACTGCGACACGTGTCTGACGCCGCCGCAGACGTGGGACGGCACGGTCCCCGCGCAGAAGCTGCTCTCCACGGTGGTGCGGTTGCAGCGGGAGCGGAAGCAGAAGTTCGGCGCCGGGCAGATCATCGACATCCTGCTGGGGAAGAAGACCGCGAAGGTCATCCAGTTCGATCATGACACGCTGAGCGTCTTCGGGATCGGGAGCGATCTGCGCGAGGCCGAATGGCGGGGCGTGATACGGCAGTTGCTGGCGCAGCGGCTGCTCGCGGTGGAGGGTGACTACGGCACGCTGGTGCTCACCGAGGAGAGCGGTGAGGTGCTGCGGGGGCGGCGCGAGGTGCCGATGCGGCGCGAGCCGGAGAAGACGGCCAAGGCCGCCAAGGCCGCGAAGGCGGCCAAGGGGCGGCGCGCGGCGCCGGTGGACCTGCCGGAGGAGGCCGTGCCGGTCTTCGAGGAGCTGCGGGCCTGGCGGGGACGTACGGCCAAGGAGCAGGGCGTGCCGGCGTACGTGATCTTCCACGACGCCACGCTGCGCGAGATCGCCACGGCCCGCCCGTCGAGCCTGGCCGCGCTCGGCACGGTGAACGGCGTGGGCGAGAACAAGCTGGCGAAGTACGGCGAGCAGATCTTGGAGGTGCTGGCGGGGCAGGGTGCGTCGGCGGCGGGTGGGGCTGCCGCGGGGGCACCGGCCGCTGGGGCACCGGCTTCGGGGGCGGGTACCGCGGGGGCGGCTGCCTCGGGGGCACCGGTTGGGGGCGCGTCGGCCGCAGGTGCGCCTGCGGTGGGGGCGCCGGCCGCCGATGGTTCGGGCTCTGGGTTCATCGATGAGCTGGGCTGGGACGAACCGGACTGGGGGGAGCCGCCGTTCGAGGAGGAGTGACGGGCGGGGGCCCGCACTGCACCGTAGGGGCCGGGGTGGGCCAGTACGGGCCGGGGCGGACCCGTAAGCCCTCAGGTCGGAGCGGGACCGTACGGTCCGGGGCGGCCCGTACGCTCTCAGACCGGGGCGAGCCCGCGCACCAGCCCCGTACGCCCTCAGACCGGGGGCGTACGGTCCGAAGCGGCCCGGAACCGCCCCCACCACACTCCTCACCTCACCCTCACCCCTCCCCCTCACACCCACATCCCCCCATCCACCCGGAGGACCGTCCCGGTGACGTAGGAGGAGCGGTCGCTCAGGAGCCAGGCGGCGGCTTCGGCTATCTCTTCCGGGGCGGCGGGGCGGCCCAGTGGGGTCTGTGCGTTGAGGTGGTCGATGGTGCCGGGGGACTTCTCGTCCCACTCGTGCAGCATTTCGGTGAGCGTGGTGCCGGGCGCGATGGCGTTGACGCGGATGCCCTCCGGGCCGTACGTGACGGCCGCCGATTCGGTGAGGCTGTTGACCGCCCGCTTCGCGGCGCCGTACGCGGGCAGCTGGGGGTTGCCCATCAGGCTGCCGACGCTGGAGGTGTTGACGATGGCCCCGCACCGCGCGGTGGCGCGGATGGCGGCGATCTCCGCGGTCATGGCGAGCCACGGGCCCTTGAGGTTGACGGCGCAGACATGGTCGAAGTCGGCCTCCGACAGCTGGTCCATCGGGCCGGGCGGCTGACCCGTGGCGCCGTTGTTGAAGGCCACGTCGAGCCGGCCGTACAGCTGCACGCACCGGTCGACGGCGGTCCGGACGCTCGTCGGGTCGGCCAGGTCGCACACCACGTAGTCCGCGGTGCCGCCGGCCGCCCGGATCTCCTCCGTCACCGCCTTGAGCTGGTGCTCGGTGCGGGCGGCGAGGAGCACCCGGGCGCCCTCCCGGGCGAACAGCCGCGCCGAGGCGGCGCCGATGCCCCGCCCGGCACCGGTGATGAAGGCGACCTTGTCGGCGAGCAGGCCCACGGCCGCGGTGGACGTGGCGGTGGCGGGCAGAGGGGAAGCGGGCGTGGAAGTGGCGGGCATGGGGGTACCGGGAACGGTCGGTGTGTCGTTCATGCCGACGAGCCTGCGCGGGGGCGCGCCGCTCATCCAGGAACAGGCAGTACCTGGCTGAGCAGCCATCCAGGCACCGCCAGTACCTGGATGGGTGGCGCGCCCCCGCGCACACTGGTCGGGTGGATCGACGAGTACGACAAGAGCTGGGCGGCTTCCTGCGGAGCAGGCGCGAGCGCCTCACGCCCGCCGAGGTGGGGCTGCCCGCCGGGACGCGCCGCCGCACGCCGGGGCTGCGTCGCGAGGAGGTGGCGCGGCTGGCGTACATCTCGACCGAGTACTACGCGCGCCTGGAGCAGGCCCGCGCTCCGCACCCCTCCCGCGAGGTGCTGGCCCAGCTCGCCCGCGCGCTGCGCCTCTCGGACGCCGAACGCGATCACCTCCACCACCTCGCGGGCACCCCGCCCGGTCCCCCGCCCGGCCCTTCGCGGGAGGTGCGGCAGAGCATCGTCGACCTGCTGAAGCGGCTGCCGGAGGCCGCGGCCATCGTGCTGTCGGCGACGTACGAGGTCATCGCCTGGAACGACCTGGCCGCCGCCCTGATGGAGGACTTCTCCGCGCTGCCGCGCCGGGACCGCAACCTCCTCCGGCGCGCCTTCCTCAGCCCGTACGTGGACGGCCGGCGGCTGTACGGCGTCTCGGACGCGGACGAGTTCGCCCGGTCGGCGGCCCGGCACCTGCGTGCCGCCGCGGCCCGCTACCCCAACTCACCGGAGGTGACCGGCCTGGTCGATGAACTCCTCGCCGGGAGCGAGGAGTTCGCCCGGCTCTGGGCCGCCCATGACGTGGCCGCCCGGCCCGCCCTCTGCAAGACGTTCGAGCATCCGCTCGTCGGCCCCGTCACCGTCAGCTGCGACGTCCTGGACATCGCGGACCGGGACCAGCAGGTCGCCATCTACACCGCCGCGCCCGGCTCACCGTCGGAAGAGGCGCTGCGGCTGCTGTCGGTCATCGGGACGCAGCGCATGGACGTACCGGCTACTCCGGGAACGTGAACCCCAGGCGCTCCTCCAGCGCCCGCGCCTGCTCGGGCGTGGCCAGGACCATGATGCTGTCGTAACCGCGGTGCGGTTCGCGCGCGAAGTCGACTTCGCGCCAGGAGCGGGGGTCGTCCTCGTGGGCCGTCACGGCGATGGCCTCGCAGGCCGCGCCCTGGTCGTAGTAGTCGTCCGCGAGGTGGTCGGCGTCGATGGACATGGGCGTGCCGTTCCGTTCGAACGTCAGGGTGTCCATCCGGCCGCCTTCGAAGTCGCCCTCGCCTTCGACGAGCCGCACGTTGGTGATGGCGACCCGGCCGCCCGCGGCCTCGGCGGCGGCCTCCATCAGGTCCGCGTAGTCGTAGTAGATCGAGTCGATGTCGTCGGCGTGGACGGAGACCGCCACACCGAACTCTTCCAGGGCGCTCGCCGCCTCGTAGTGGTCGATCTCCTCGTCCGCGTAGTTGGCGGCCTCTTCGAGGACGCTGCGCATCTTCTCCTCGGTCACCATGCCGATCTCGTGCAGGATCGCCCCGACACGGGTGTAGGTGTACGTATTCGATGAAACGTTCGACATGGAGGTGATCCTGCCAGACGGGGCCGCCGGAGACACCCGGTTCCGGTGACGCGCCCGGCCGCGTCAACTCCGCGACCACTCCCACCCGTTCGGATGCATCGCCGCCCGGAGCACGCCCACCATTCCGTGAATCCCGGCGGAGCGGCGGGGTATGGGGCGAGAGTTGGCACGAGGCCGGACAGCAACATGGGGGACGAATGAGCATTCAGGTCAGGCTGGACGATGCCGAGAGCGACCGGGAGCTGCGGTCGCTGTGCGACTGGCTGGCGGACGATCCCGCGGTCGGCCGCAGCGCGCGGGTCTCGCTGCGGGCGCGCGAGACGCAGCCAGGGAAGATGGGGCTGGGGTTCGAGGCGGTGCAGCTGATCGTGGACAGCGCCTTCCAGCTCAGCAGCCTCGCCATCGCCATCGACGGCTGGCGCAGGGCGTACGCGGCACGCCCCAAGATGACGGTCGAACGCAACGGCGTACGGGTCAGTTTCGCCACGGCGGACACGGACGGCGCGCGGAGCATCCTGCGGGCGCTGGCGGAGCTGGAGCGGCTGGAGGAACCGGCGGAGCCGGAGAGGTCGGCGGAGCCGGAAAGGTCGGCGGAGCCGGAAAGGTCGGCGGAGCCGGAGGAATCAGAGGTGCCGGACGAGCCGGAGCCGCACCAGTCGCCGGGCGGGAACCGGAGCCCGGACGCGAACCAGAACCCGGACACGAACCCGAACCCGGACACGAACCAGAACCCGAGCCCAGCCCCGGCCACCACCCCCCGCCCCAGGAACTGACCCATGACAGACAACGGAGGCTATCCCGACCCGGTGTTCAACCCCGCGGAGTCGGCCTGCGTGATCATCGGCGTCGATTCGTACACCAGCCTGCCGCAGCTGCCCGCCGTGCGGAACAACCTCAAGGCGCTCCGGGCCGCACTGACCGACCGGACCATCGGGGGCATGCCGAAGCGGAACTGCCGGGTGGTGCTCAACCCGCGGACGATCACCGCCGCGTTGCGGCCGGTCGAGCAGGCGGTGCACACCGCGAAGGACACGCTGATCGTCTACTACGCCGGGCACGGCTTCCTCGACTCCAAACAGGAGGGGCTGTATCTCACGCTGCCCGGTACGGAGGCCGGAAAGCTGCACAGCGGCATCCCGTACGCCTGGCTGCGCAGCGTACTCGGCACCCGTACGCCGCCCAGGCTCCGCATCGTCATCCTCGACTGCTGCTACAGCGGCAGCGTGATCAAGGGGATGTCCGCCGGGACGATGGCGGGTGGCGCCATGTCCACCGCGGCGGCCACGCAGCTGGCGTCCAGCCGGCTCGGTGAGGCCCTGTTCGAGGGCATGGACAGCATGGAGGGCGTCTCGTACCTGCTCACCTCGACGCCGTGGAACGTCGAGGCGCTGGCTCCTGAGGGCGAGGAGTACACGGCGTTCACCGGGGAGTTCCTGCGGGTGCTGCGGGAGGGCATTCCGGGGGCGCAGGCAACTGGCCGGGTCCCGGAGGCCGCGTCCCCGGAGCCTGATGAGCCACCGGACGCGAACGGGCCGGACACCCACCTCACCCTGGAAGCCATCTACCGCGAAGTCCGCCGCGCGCTGCGGGCGAAGAACCGGCCGCTGCCCCAGCAGCAGAGCCAGAACAGCATCGAGAAGCTGCCGTTCGTACGGAACCGGGCGGCGCGGCCCGTACCCCAGGTACCGCAGGGCGGTCAGGCCGCGACCGCAGGGGCGGGCGGTCCGGGGGACGGTGCGACGGACCGGGAACGGGAACGGGAACTGGAGCGGCAGCGGGAGGAGGAAGAGCGGGAGGCGAGGAAGCGCAGGACCCGCCGCCGGGGGCTGGTCGCCTCCCTGTGTGTGGCGGCCGTCGCCGTACCGTCCTTCGTGTGGTGGCAGTCCCGGGACGAGGAGCCGTCCTCCGGCGACTGTTCCGACGACGTGGCGCTGATCGGCCACAGCGACGCCCTCGACGGTGTCGAGTACGAGGCCGCCGTACCGGTCGACGGGCTGTCCGGCCTGGCGATGTCCGGCCCGTCCCGCGCCTGGGCGCTGGCCGACAACCCGCCCGGCCGGATCTTCGGACTGGACCTCGGCACCACCGGCGCCTCCCCGCCCGCCGCCCGCGCCGTCGACATGCGCACCCTCCACCCCACCGGCGGCGGCCGTTTCGACGGCGAGGGCCTGGTCCTGGAGCAGGGCGGGCGCACCGTACTGGTCGCCTCGGAGGCGGGCCCGTCCATCCGCAGGTTCCGGGTGTCGGACGGCGCGGAGCTGGGCCGTATCGAGCTGCCGCACAACCTCGTCAGGTGGGCGGGGCCGGAGAACCTGGAAGCGCTGGGCGCGTCCCCGGACGGGCGGTATCTGTACGCGGGCCTGGAGGCGCCGCTCTTTCGCGACGGCAAGGCGCGCGGCCGCGGCCTGCTGCGCATCCAGCGCTTCAAGGGGACGCCCGGCGGCAGGTACGTACCGGACAGGCAGTACGCCTACCAGTCGGCGGCCGGGCTGCGCGTGTCGGAGCTGGTGGCGCTGGGCGGCGACCGGCTGCTGGTCCTGGAGACCAATCACGCCGAGGGCCAGGGCAACGCGGTGCGGATCTTCGGCGCCGATCTGAGCCGGGCGAAGGACGTGTCCAAGGTCGAGTCGTTGCAGTCCGAGCCGGTCGACGCGTTCGCGAAGAAGTGGGAGCCCGTCGATCTTGTGACGTGCCCGAGGGGTGGTTCGGCCGCCGCGCAGCCGCAGTTGAACCCGCTGCTGGAGAACGCGGAGGGGATGGCGCTCGGCACCGCCCCGCTGGCCTCGGGCCCGTACAAGGGGCGGCTGCCGCTGTTCCTCGTCTCGGACAACAACAACAGCCCGCACCAGATCACCCGGGTGTACGCCCTCGCTGTCCGGGTGGGCCGGCCGGCGGCCGGGTAGGCGACGCGGCGGGCGGCTCCTCCGGCGGCGGCGTAAGGCGGAGCACGGCCCGCGCGCCGCCGTCCGGCGCGTTGGTGAAGCTCAGCCCGATGCCCAGGACGGCCGCTTGCCCGACCGCGATGGTCAGGCCGAGGCCGTGGCCCTTGCCTCGGCCGGGCGCGTCGGTACGGAAGCGCTGCGGGCCGCGGTGCAGCAGCGCGTCCGGGAAGCCGGGGCCGTGGTCGCGTACTTCCACGACGGGGACCGCGGCATGCCCGTCGCCGTACGCCACCTCATTTTCGGCCCTCTCGGCCCTCTCGCCCTCGGCTGCCGCGACAGACGCCCCGCCCGGTACGTCCACCGTCACCACCACCGGCGGCTCCCCGTGCCGGTGCGCGTTGAGGACGAGGTTGCACAGGATGCGGTCCAGCCGGCGGCGGTCCGTCCGTACGACCGCTTCGCGCACGACCCGTACCTCGGTGTCGAACCCCATGCCCCGCACCGAACTGCGGACCAGTGCGCCCAGCTCGTACGAGGCCAGGTCGGCGCGTTCGGCGCCGGAGTCGAGGCGGGAGATCTCCAGCAGGTCCTCGGTGAGCCGGCGCAGCGCCCGCAGCCGGTCGTTGATCATCTCCTTGGGGCGGCCCTCGGGCAGCAGCTCGGCCGAGGCGAGGATGCCGGTCAGCGGGGTGCGCAGCTCATGGGCGACATCGGCGGTGAAGCGCTGCTCGGCCTGGAGGCGGCCCTGGAGCGAACCGGCCACCGAGTCCAGCGCCGCGGCCACCGCCGCCACCTCGTCCTGCGGCGCGGGCCGGCGCCGCCCCCGGCCCTCGTCGCCGACCCGCGCGTCCAGGTCCCCGGCCGTGATACGGCGGGCGACGGCGGCCGTCGTACCCAGCCGCCGGCTGATGCGGTGGGCGAGGAACAGCCCGGCGAGGGCGACGGCGGTGGCGGCGAGCACGGCCGAGCCGAAGATCGCCGTATCCAGGTTCTCCAGGGAGCGGCGGGTGTTCTCGTACGGGGACCAGACCGCCATGACCTGGTCACCGGCCGGCGCCGCCGCCCACATGACGCGCTTGCCCTGATACGTGCCGACCATGCTGCCGCGCCGGTCGTGGTGCACCGACGTGCGGAGTTCCGGCGGCAGTTCGGCGGGGTCGAGCACGGAGTTCAGCCCTTCGCGGGACGTGCCGTACTCGTACAGCTCCAGCGCCTCGTCGAGGTCGGCCAGCGTCTCCTTGTGCACCTGGCCGACGGTCTGGCGGGCGACGGCGTTGTGGACGAGCACGCCCAGGACGGCGGCCACGGCGCAGCACACCGCCGTGACGGTCAGCGCGATCTTCCAGCGGAGGGAGAGGGCCGGGCGGGTCACAGCCGGTCTCCGGGGGAGGGCGGGGGTGTGCTGGAGGCCGGCGAAGGGCTCGGCGGCGGGCTCTTCGACGGGCTTGTCGATGGTCCGGGCGACGGTCCGGGCGATGGGCTCTTCGGCGGGCCGGGGGCCGTGGTGGGCAGCGGGTTCTGCGGGGTCCGGTAGTCGTCCAGGGTGAGGTCCCACAGGCCCATCCGGCCGCCGTCCCAGACGTAGTCGGTGACGCTGACGTAGCGCGGGTCCTTGGTGGGCTCGCGTACGGAGAGGTGCCCGGCGGCCAGTTCGACGCCCGCGAGCACGGCGCGCAGGGCGAGGACGCGGGTCACCACGGCGTTCCGGACGCTGTAGACGCGCAGTTCACTGGTGCGCCCGTCCAGGTCGACGGCGCTGATCAGGTCGGGCCGCCCGTCGTCGGTGAGATCGTGGTACGCCGGGCTGCGTACGGCGTCCGCGGCGGGCGGCCGTCCCCCGTCCGCCACGTGGTCCGCGCGGACGACGGCCGCCGGGTCGGTGTCCTTCATGTCGCCGGAGGGGACCCGGGCGACGCCCGGCACGGCGCGCTGGTCGCCGGGGTCCTCCTCCCGGACGCGCGGCGAGGGCGACCGGTCCGCCCACAGGGCGTGCGGCGCCTTCACGTTCCGCGCGCGCCCGTCGTCGTGCAGGCCCGTGAAATTCGCGCAGCCCGCCGCCAGGGCGAGCGGCAGCGGCGCCACGAGCGGCACCACCACCGAGAGCATCCGGCGCCGCACGGCCCACCACCACCTTTCCCGCCACGGGAGCCCGCACGGGGCGTTCCCCGGTACGGACACGCTTCCTCGGTACGGACACATCTGCACGTAACGAGACAAAGTTACCCATAGTGGGGGCGTGAGGACGGTCGGTCACGCCCGTGCCCGTGACATCACTGCCCGCAGAGCGGGTCCAGGCTGTTACACAACCTACGGATCGCCGTGAAACACGCCTCGTAGATTGATCTCTGCCAGCACGACGCGGGCACGACGCAGCAGCAGATCCACGCACGACGAACCCAGCAGACCTAAGGCGGCCGGAAACCGCCTCGACGAGGAGCAGTCCCATGCGGGCCAAGCGCCACTCCGTGATCCGTACCGCCGCCGTCGCGACCGGTGTCGCAGCCGTTCTGGTCCTCCCGGCGAGCGGCGCGTTCGCCGCCGACGCCTCCGACGCCGGCGCCTCGCACACCTCCGGCACCACCGTTTCGCACGCGATGGGCCGCAAGTCCGCCGTACTCCCGGAGGACGGCATCGTCGGGATCGCCGAGCGGATCGGCCAGCTCCCGACGGGCGGACTCGTGGGCGCGGCCGGTGCGCTGGGCGCGGCGGGCGTGGGCCTCACGGTGCACCGGCGGCGGCAGACGCAGCAGGGCTGAGCCCGCCCGACCGTTCATTCCGGGACCGCCAGCCGCTGCACCTCCCCGTAACCGGGCACCCCGGCACCGTCCTGGCCCGGCTGGTCCGCCCGTACGGACCCGGCCAGCCCGACCGCCGCGTGCAGCGCCGAACGGAACAGCAGCGAACCGGTGCTGACGCGCCGTACGCCCAGGTCCGCCAAGCGGCCGAGGCGGAGGCGGCCCGGCGCGTACAGGATGTTCAGCGGTGCCGGGATCGCCGCGACGAGCGTGGCGATGGCCCGCTCGTCGGCGACCCCCGGTACGAAGATTCCGTCCGCCCCGGCCTCCAGATACGTTTCGGCACGGCCCAGCGTCTCGTCCAGCGGCCGCGCGGCGGGGTCCACCACGAGCCAGTGGGTATCGATACGGGCGTTGACATAGAGCCCCGGCGCGCTCGCCTTGACGGCGCGGATCAACTCGGCCTGCTGCCCGGCCGGGACCAGCGGGCCGTCCCCCGCGCGCCCCGGCAGCCCGTCCTCCAGGTTGACGCCGGAAGCACCCGCCCCGGCCAACTCGCGCGCCAGCTCCCCCACTTCCTCGGGACCGCCACCGAAACCGCCCTCGATGTCCACCGTGTACGGGCAGGCCAGACGGCTGCCCAGCCGTCGCGCGAGGGCGAGCGTGGCGTCCCGTACGAGGGCCGAACCCTGCCCGTCGGGCTCACCGAGGGCGGCGGCGACGCCCAGGCTCGTGGTGCCGATCGCGGCGAAGCCCGCGGCGGCGAGGGCGACGGCCGAGGCGGCGTCCCAGGCGTTGGGGAGCAGGAGCGGGGCGTCGCGGTGGTGGAGGGCGTGGAAGGTACGGGTCAGGGCCGTACGGTCGACGCTCACAGGTGCGCCGGTCTCCGCGCTCGCCGACTTGTCCGTCTGCGCACTCGTCGGCGTGCTCGTCTCCGTGCTCATGCGCACGTCACCTCCAGCCGCACCGGCACCCGCAGATTCGCGGACGGCTCGTACGCGAGATCCGGCCGGACGAGGCGGCAGCCGCGTACGAGCAGCGCGTCCAGCACTCCGGCCGCGAGCGCCCGGGCGTGGGCGCGCCCGGGGCAGGCGTGCGGGCCGGCGCCGAAGGCGAGCGATCCGTCCTCCGTGAGGAGGGCGATCCGTACTGGATCACCGCCGTGCGCAGGGGCCCGGAAGGTGCCCCGTACGGGCGGGTCGGTGCTCAGTGTTTGGTCGAGCCAGGCGGTGACGGTATCGGCAGCGGACCCGGCGGAACCCTCCGGTGTATCCCCCGTACCTCCTGTGCCCTCTGTACCCCCTGTATCTCCTGTGTCTCCTGACAGCATTCGATGCGCCGCGTTGCCGATCAGTCCCGCCGTTGCGTCGTACGCCTGCACCAGCAGCCCGATCCGGGCCGCTGTGGCCTCGTCCCAGGTACCGCCGCACACCGTTACGAGCCGGGCGAGGGCGCGGTCGGCGGCCGGGACGGTCACGCCGTGCGCGTGGTACGCACCGGCGACGTGCCCGACCAGCCCGGCTGTCTCCGCCGTGACCGGCAGCCCGACGAAATCGGCAAGCACTTCGACGGGCACGACGCGCGCCACAAGCGCCATCACGTCCACCGTCCCCGGCCCCACCCCTTCCAGCAACGCTTCCGTCCGTACGCGTGCGGCGTCGCGCAGCGCGTCGGCCGCGTCCTCGCCGCCGAGCGGGCCGACCGCCAGCGCCCGGCGCCGTACGTGCGCCTCCCCGCTGCTGAAGCGGGCGACCCGCGCCCGCAGCCAGGCCATCCCGCCCTCCGGTACGTCCTGGGGCACCGGCGGCACCACCCAGTCCGGGTCGGTGAGCGCGCCCGGGCCCACCTCTGCTTGTGTGTCATCCGAGGTCCGCATGGCTGGACCGTAGGACCGGATCGTTTCGGGCCCGGCCGAAACGTGACCGCGCACAATGAACCCATGACCACACAGGCACGGGCACAGGAACGGTCACCAGCGCCATCGGACGCGGGCGCGGCCCACAGCGCCGGGCTGGCGCGCCTCGCGGGCCTGCTCGCGGACCGTACCCGGGCCGCCTTCTGCCTGGCCCTGCTGGACGGGCGGGCCTGGACGGCGGGCGAGCTGGCCGCGTACGCGCGGGTGGCGCCGTCCAGCGCGAGCGAGCACCTGACGCGGCTGACCGAGGGCGGGCTGCTGGTGGAGCGGCGCCAGGGCCGCCACCGTTACGTGCAGCTGGCGAGCCCCCGCGTCGCCGAACTGCTCGAAGTTCTCACCGCGCACCTCGACCCGCCCGCCGCCCCGCCGCGCGGGCTGCGCGCCGTCAACGCCTCGGCCGCGCTGGCCCGCGGGCGTACGTGTTACGACCACTTGGCCGGGCGCCTGGGCGTGGCCCTCACCGACGCGATGACCGAACGCGGCCTGCTCGACCAGGACAGCGGCTTCGCGCTCACCGGCACGGGCCGGACGTGGTTCACCGAAGCCCTCGGCACCGACGCCGCCGCACTGCGCGCGGGCCGCCGCCCGACGGCCCGCGGCTGCCTGGACTGGACCGAGCGGCGACAGCACCTGGCAGGCGTCGCGGGCGCCCGCCTGTGTACGGAGCTGCTGGAGCGGGCGTGGGTACGGCGCATCGGCAGCGGCCGTGCCGTACGGCTGACGCCGGCGGGCGCGGAGGCCCTGGGCGACCTGCTGGGGCTGGACGCGGAGGCGGCGGCGCTTCTGTAAGGCAGCACCCCTGTAAGGGAGCACCCCCGCAAGGGAGCACCCCTGTAAGGCGACGCTCCTGTAGGGCAGCGCTTCTGCAAGAAGCCCCTCAGCAATACCCCGGCCGCGCATACAACGTCACCCGCGCCCCCGTGAGCTCCCGCGTCGCGCAGACCTGGAAGGCGGTGCGCAAGGCCGTCCGCTTGGCGATCTCCTGGTCGGTGTCGTCGAGCGGCTGGCCCTTCGCGTCGCCGACCGCGACGATGCGGCGGGTCTGCATCATGTGCTCCTGTATGCGGTCGCCGGTCAGCTCCGTGCCGTACAGGGTGTGCGAGGCGACCGGGCTGCGGTCGAGGGCCAGGTCCCGCAGGCGGTGGAATTCGTGCGGGTCGGCCGCCGCCCACACCCGCCGCCGGGAGGGCAGGAACAGCAGCCCGTCGCCCGGTGACGACAGCTCCTCGACGGCGCGGGTCACCGCGATCGCGTCGTCCGTGCGGCTCTGCGGGCTGCGCAGAAAGACGTTGACGGGGATGAGCAGCGCCGGCACCAGGGCCAGCGCCACCGACCGGTACACCAGCCGGCGCCGGGTCTGGCCGCGCCGGCCGGCCGGCCGCAGCACCCAGTCGAGCGCGGCGCCCGCCAGGAGGGCGAAGCCGGCCACGTAATACAGGACGTAACGGTCCACGTACATCGGCTTGAGCTGGGAGAGCAGCACCAGCAGCGCCGTGGGCAGCACCAGCAGCGGCAGCGCGACCGGCCGCAGCCGCAGCCGCTGGACGCCCGCACGGGCGACCGGGGCGCGGGAGCAGAGCAGGCCGCCCAGCACCAGGGCGATGAACGTGCCGAGCTGGACGGGGTTGGGCCATTGCAGCCAGCTGAGCTGTTCCGACTGCCCCATGCTGAACAGCGCCATCGGGACGAGTGCGGCGACCACCGCGCCCGCCACCACGCACCAGGCCCGACGGACGGCACGCGGCAGGCCGGACAGGACGACGGCGGCGCCGTGCGCGGGCAGGGCCAGTACGGCGAATTCGTGCATCAGGCAGGCGGCCAGCGACAGCGCCCCATAGCCCGCCCACAGGCGCCTGCCCGGACGGGCGGCGACCCGCGCCAGCAGGTACGTGGACCACACCACCAGCGCGCAGACCATCGCGTAGGAGCGGCCCTCCTGCGCGTACTGCTGCACCATCGGCAGCAGGACGAAGACCAGCCCCGCGAAGAGCCCCGCCCGCCGCCCCGCCAGCTGCCTGCCCAGCAGCGCGACACCGGCGGCGGCCGCCGCCATCGCGACCACGGACGGCAGCCGCAGGGCCACCACACCCCCGTCGAAGACGAAGAACCAGCCGCGCATGAGGACGTAGTAGAGGCCGTGCACCGCATCCACGGTCCGGAGCGTCGGCCACAGCTCCGCCAGGGTCCGGTGCGCCATGTCATACGTGACCGCCTCGTCACGCCACATACTCCCCTGGCGCCGGATACCCCACAGCCCCGTAACAAGCATCAGCGCCGCCGGAAACAGCGCGACGGCCCCCCGCGACGCCCAGACACCTCGGGCGCGCGCGGGGGACGCGTACGCGGTCTGCGCTACATCGATGACGGACTCCGCTCCACCGGGCCGGGCCGGACTGTCCGGACACGCTTAGACCGTACGACAGCCGCCGCCCACGGGCAGGCGGGGGCCTGTCGGTGGACGGCGGCTCGTGTCGTACGGCCGGCTGGCGCTCGCTCAGCCGATACGCGTCAGCTTCGCGCCGAAGGTCGGCTCGGCGAGGTCCTTCTGCAGGGCCACCGGCACCTTGGCCGCGGTGGACCCGGTGCCGACGGTCAGCTCGCCGACGACGGTGCCGGCCTTCGCCTCGTTCGGGACCGACTTGCCCTCGGCCGGACCGATCTTGAAGTCGATCTTCTGGCCGGGGACGCCGATCGCTTCCAGGTCCTTCGTCGCCACGACGGGCGTCTGACCGCCGAGACCGTCGTCCACGTAGCCGACGACCTGGCCCTTCTTGACGGTGGTGGCGGAGGTGAGGGCGTTGCGGATGGCTTCGATCATCGTCTTGGTGCGCTGCTGGACGAGTTGCAGGCTGCTGCCTCCGTTGGGGTCCAGCCCCTTGACGTGCTGCCCCATCGTGGCACCGAGGATGAGCTGGTCCTTGCCGCCGACACCCTTGTACGCCGCCCACACCAGCGTGCCGCCGGCCGCCGTGCTGGAGCCCGTCTTGATGCCCTTGATGCTCAGCTCCGGGTACTTGGCGATGAGGTCATTGTTGTTGAAGAGCCGCTCCGGAAGGCCCTTGTCCGCGTTGGGCATCGCGACGACTTTCCGGAACGCGTCCTGCTTCATGACCTCCTCGGCCAGCTTGAGCTGGTCGACGGCGGTGCTGACCGTGGTCTGGTTCAGACCGCTGGGGTCGGTGTACGTGGTGTTCTTCATGCCGAGGTCCTTGGCCGCGGCGTTCATCTTCTCGGCGAACTTCGCTTCGGTCCCGGCGTCCCAGCGAGCCAGCTTGCGGGCGATGTTGTTGCCCGAGGGGATCATCAGCATCTGCAGCATCTTGTACTCGCTGTACTGCTGACCCTCCTTGAGGCTCTTGATCGTCGACTCCCCTTCGGCCTTGCCCTCCTGAACCGTCTTGGCGTCGATCGTCAGGGTCGGGCCCTCCTCACCCTTCCCCAGAGGGTGGTTCTTGAGGATCACGTACGCCGTCATGATCTTGGCGACGCTCGCCGTCGGCACCGGCTTCTCATCGCCGTACGTGCCCAGGCTGCCCGCGCCCACAACCTTGGCGGCGGCCTGCCCCTGACCGGGCCACGGCATCTGGAACGGGCTGCCCCCGAAGGTGTACGAGGTCTTCTCGCCCAGCGCCAGCGCCGGATCCGGCAGCGGCCGTACCTGCTGGACGACCACGAAGATGATCGCCAGCAGGACCACCACCGGGGTCCAGATCTTGAAGCGGCGGGCGACCGTCCGCATCGGGGTCTCGGGCGGCGGCGGGGTGTTGGTCAGCTGGGCCAGCAGGTCCAGCGGGGGGAGGGGCTGCTGCTTGGTCTGCTCGGAGTCGGGCAGGGCGCCGGGCGGCGCGGTCGTGCCGGTCGTCGCCCCGGCGGGCGCCTCGGGCGTGGCGGTCTTGGCGTCGGCGCCGGCGCTGCCGGCCGCCTTCGCGCCCCACTTCGTGCCCGGGGCGACGTCCGGCTCGGCGGCCGGCTTCGTGTCCGTGCCGGTGGCCGCCTTGGTGGTGGGCTTGTCGTCGGTCTTCGCGGCGTCGGACTTCGCGGCGTTCTTCTCCGCCTTGCCCGGCTTGCCCGCCTTGCCCTGCTTACCGGGCTTGTCGGTCACGACCGGGCGCGGCGGCTTGATCGGCTGCGGGTCGGTGGACTTCAGCGCCACGAACTGGCTGGTGCGCTCGCCGTCCGATTCCGCGGCGCCGGACGGACGTACGGCCTTGATCGCCGTGGTCGGCTGGTCGGCCGACGGCTTGGAGGTCGACGCTTTCGCGTCCGACGGCTTACCGTCCGACGGCTTGGCGTCGGGCTTGCCGGGCGCCGGGTCGGTCTTCGTATCGGGCTTGGCGTCGGCCTTGGCGTCCGCCTTCGCGTCGGCCTTTCCGGCCGTATCCGCGTCCTTCGCGGGCTTCGCCGGACCGCCGTCCGAACCCTTCTGCTTTGCGATCGAGAACGTACGCGTCGCGTTGTCGACCGGCTTGCCCGCGGCCTCGTCGGCGCTCGGCGCCTTGAAGATCGCGGTCGGCTGGTCGACGGACTTCGACTGCTTCACGACCTTGGGCTCGTCCTCGGTCGCGGCGGCGGAAGCGGCAGTGCCCTTGGCCGCGGGGGCGGAGGAGGCCTCGGCGCCGCTCTGCGCCCCGGAATCCCCGGCACCGGCCTTGTCGCCGGAAGCGGAGCCGGAAGCCTTGCCACCGCCCTTGGAGGGGCTCTCAGAGGCGCCCTGAGGCGCGTCCTCGGCGGCACGCTTGTCCGCGCCCGCGGAAGCGCCCCCAGAAGCACCCTCGGCCGCGCCCTTCGCGCCGTCCGTCGCCGCACCCTTCGCCGTGCCCTCGGAGGTCTTCTTCGCCGCCGTACCGGCGTCTGCCGACGCCTTCGTCACCGGCGCCTCAGCCGCCTCATCCTTCGCACGGTTATCCGGCTTCGACTCTGGCTCCACCTTCGACTCCGGCTTCGCTCCGGCCCCGGCGTCACCGTCCGACGCGCTCTCGCCGTCCGACGCGCTCCCGTCGCCCGACGCGCTCTCGCCGTCCTCCTCGTCCGACGACGCCACCCACGCGGCAACCGCTTCGCGCAGCCGCGCGTCACGGCCCACGCCGTCCGCGTCGGCCTTGCCGTCAGCGGCGTCCTTCCCGCCAGCGGTGCCCTCGTCCGCCGTACGTCCCACACCGGCCGCACCCGACTTACGGGCCCCACCGGTCTTGTCAGCCTTGTCGGACTTATCGGCTTTCCCGTCGGCGGCACCCTCGCCGCCGGGCTTCCCGCCCTTCTTACCGGCCCTCTCGCCGCGCTCGCCGGCCTTCTCGTCCGGCCTCGGCGCCTCTCGGAAGACCGCGAGTCGCGGGTCGCGTTCGCTCCCCGCCGTCTCCCCCGACGACTGCTTCTGCTCCGGCTTGCCGGGGGACTCGCCCGCCACCTATGTCTCCTTCACACGTCGCGATACGTCGCGCTCTGTCTGGCCCAGTGTTCCCAAGTGTCCTGTGTCCGCGAGGCACGTCCGCACCGCCACGCGAAACGATGGGCGCCCCGCCCCACAAGAGGCGTCGCCAAGCAGCTAGACGAGAACGACATACCTACAGGTTCCCTGCCTAACCCCCCACGCACTCTCGACAGATGAATGTGAGAGGGGTCACCCTGTCATTCATCCACGCGGGGAGGCATGGATGGGCAGGAGCCGCAGAACAATTCCGGAGGAGCTTCTGCTGCTCGCTTTGGACCCGGCAACGGGAACCACAGCGCAGCCGCAGTCGCTCGACCTCGGTCTGGCCGGGGCCCAGCTAGTAGAGCTGGCTCTGGCCGGACGGATAGCCCCAGACGGGGATCGTATCGCCGTGGTGCTGCCACGGCCGACCGGAGATCCGACTCTGGACTCCGCGCTCGAGTTGCTGCGACGCCGCGGCAGCCCGGTGCGCGCCGTCCACTGGATCGGCGGGCCCCGGCTGGGGCTGCGCCAGACGTATCTCACGCACCTGGAGCGGTGCGGCATGGTGCATGCCGTGGCGGGCCAGATGTGCGGGGTATTGCCGACGACTCGCTACCAGGCGACGGACACGGCCATCAGCCGGGAGATCAAGGCCCGGCTCGACAGCGCGATCCGCACCGGCGTACCGCCGGACCCGCGGACCGCGGCGCTCGCCGCGCTGGCCCACGCGGTCGGCCTCGGCAAGCATCTGTATCCCGGGAACGAGGGGCGCTCCTCGCGCTCCCGCCTCCGGGACCTGATCCGGCACGACCCGATGGGCGGGCTGGTCGCACATGCCGTCATGGATGTGCAGAACGGCGTCGCGGCGCAGCCGAGGCGCGCACCGGTGGCGACGGCCTCCGGGCCGGGAGCGGGCCGGCAGCCCGCGAGCCGCGTCGCGGCGGAGCCGGCGGGCGTGCCGGTCCAGCCACGGCACGGTTCGATGGCCCGCGTCGGCGCGCGTTGACGTCCCGCGTCAGCGGGCGTTGACGGAAATCCGGGTACGACACGGGCACATCGCAGAGCGCACACACACCACGTATCCACCACGCACCAACCGCGCGGGGGCGCATCAGCCGCACCGCGTACACCCGGCGCACCTGACGGCAGGCGCGCGGGGCACCGCGACACCGCCGGACGACCGGCACCACCGCTCGACCCGCATCACCGCATGACCCGCAGTACAGCACCACTGTCCCCACAGTCCCGTTCGGGAGCCGCAGCAAGCGCGGGGTGGCGGGCCGGCCGTTCCGGACGACGGCCGGCGCGCCACCCCGCGCCCGTGCCGGGGCCGGGGCCGGGGCCGGGGCCGCGTGGGTACGCAAGGGCCGCCACCGCGTGCGTACGTCCGCTCGCCTTGTGTGTCCATTCCACTGCGCTGTGCCGACCTGGGATGGCAATCTGCTGAGCAGGAGAAATCAGCAGTACGGAGCCGGAGGTGCACGTCCCGTGGCGTCCAACATCAATCCCACCGTCCGGCGTCGCCGGCTGGGCCAGGAGCTGCGCAGGCTCCGCGAGCTGAAGGGCATGACGGCCGAGGAGGTCGCCGAGCGCCTGCTCGTGTCGCAGTCGAAGATCAGCCGTCTGGAGAACGGCCGCCGCAGCATCAGCCAGCGGGACGTCCGGGATCTGTGCGGGGTCTACGAGGTCGACGACCACCGCGTGGTGGATTCGCTGATGCAGATGGCCAAGGATTCGCGGCAGCAGGGCTGGTGGCACGCGTTCGGCGACATCCCGTACAGCGTCTACATCGGTCTGGAGACCGAGGCGGCCTCGCTGCGGGTGTACGAGTCGCTGCTCGTACCGGGCCTGCTCCAGACGCCCGGGTACGCCGAGGCCGTCATTCCCGGCACGGTGCCGGAGCTCACCCAGGAGCAGCTGGAAAAACGCATCCAGGTGCGGATGCGCCGCCAGGAACGGGTCAACCACCCGGACAATCCGCTGCGGCTGTGGGTCGTCATGGACGAGAGCGCGCTGCGCCGGGTCGTGGGCAGCCACCTGATCATGCGCGAGCAGCTCGACCATCTCGTGGAGGTCAGCCACCTGCCGCATGTGACGGTTCAGGTGCTGCCGTACGACGCTGGCGCGCACGCCGGTATGTCGGGGACCTTCTCGATCCTGGAATTCGACGACGCGGCCGATTCGAGCGTGGTCTACATCGAAGGCGTCACGAGCGATCTGTATCTGGAGAAGACCAACGACGTCCACAAGTACACGATCATGTACGAGCACCTGCGGGCCCAGGCGCTCAGCGCGGACCAGAGCCGGGAGTTCATCGCCTCCGCGGCGAAGAAGCACGCGGACAGCATGGCCTGATCAGGGCGTCAGGACGGCTGAATCGGGGATTCCGGCGCGCAACGCGGCACCGTACACCGGGGCCCCTGCCCTTGAGAAGAGATCAAGGAATATGCCATACGGATGAGTGAACTGCTCCTGCCCTCCGTGATGTTGGCGCGTAGCGTCGGGACTACCGAATCCGCGGCAACGCGGTGCACCTCACAGCGAGTCGGAGTGAACATGGCCATGCAGCCCAATTCCGCATTCTCCTGGACTAAGTCCTCGTACTCCGGTGGCAACGGCGCTTGCGTCGAGATCGCCGTCCCGGCGTCGGCCGCCATCGCGGTGCGCGACTCCAAGGACCCCGACGGCCCGCGTCTGACCTTCGCCACCTCCGCGTGGAGCTCCTTCGTGACGGACGTGAGCAAAGGCGCCTACGACCTGACCTGAGCCGACCGGTTCAGACCGGGCCGGATGCGGACTCCGTTCGTGTCCTTCTGGTCCGATCCACCGCATGGCGCATGGCGCATGCCGCATGCCGCCATCCGTACACCGCATCACAGCAGTACCCAGAGCCCTCTCGACTGGATCGCCGTCCCGGCCGAGGGGGCTCGGCCTTGCCCGGACGCGGGCGGGCGCCTGGGCCTCCCCGGCGTCTCAGCGCAGTTCGTCCACGTACCGGTCGGTGCCGGGCACCGTGGGGATGAACGGCGCGACCAGCTCCACCCGCCCCGGCCCCGGCCCCGGGCCGTCCGGCTCCGCGCCCGGCCACGGCGTCCAGCACGCGCGCGGGTCCTCCTGGAGGAACCACAGCAGCGTCAGCCGGTTGTCCACGCCCTCCACCTGCCGCACGTACGGCATCCGGTCGTCCGGGAGCGGCCTGGGCCGGAAGACCGTCACCATGGCCGCGGGCGAGCCCGCCAGCCGGCGCGGCAGCCACTCGTCCCGCAGCCGGCGGAGCAGCGCGGCGCGCCCGTCCGCGTCCGCCGCGTCGATGATCTCGACGACCAGCCCGGCGTACGGGTGGTCCAGGGCGTGGAAGTCGCGCGGGCCGCGGTCGCCGTCCCGGTAGACGGTGGCCGCGTGGTCGTGGAAGGCGGTGAAGACGTGGGTACGGGCGTGGTGGATGCGGCCGTCGGCGTTGAGGCGCCGGTTGATGGCGACGGTCCACCGCATGTGGTCGTCGTAGCGGCCCTCGGTGATCCAGTACGTCGAGAGGTAGCAGCCCGCCGTGACCGGCCGGGCGACGGCGGACCGCGCCGGGCGGCGCAGGAGCTGGAGCTCGCGGGTGGCGACCCAGCGGCGCCCCGCGAAGATCCACGGCATCGCCATGGCGCCGGCGATGTAGTGGTCGTCCTCGTACCAGCGGTTGTACGCGCGTTCCTGGCCGGGATGCGGCTCGACCATGGTGATGAGCGCGTGCCCCGGGCGCACGCCGTACGGGCCTACGGCGGCCAGGTCGGCATAGGTACCGCTGTTGGGGGCGGTGTGCTCATCCGTGGCGGGAGGGGTGCGAGGGCCGCCAGGGGCAGTCTGGGCCTGCTCGTCCGTGCGGGGGTCGTGGGTCATGACCTCCAGGTGTAGCTGACGGGCCGTCAGTTGGCGAGAGCCGTGACAGCTCCGATTCTCCGACACGCCGCAACAGCTCCCTCTACCGGGAAGGTTCACCATGCGGGCAGTTCTGCACGCGCACGGCACGCCCGCCTAAGCTCCCTGCATCCTGCACCTATCGAGGGACGGGCGCCTTCGCGCGCCCGGGGCGCAGGCCGTACACGACGGGAGAACGCCATGCTGCACGACATCCGCCCCGCCCCCGCACTGGCCGCGCGCGCCGCGCACACCGGCGGCTCCCCCGTACGCGAGATCCTCGCCCTGACCGCCCGGCCCGAGGTCATATCCTTCGCCGGCGGGCTGCCGGCGGGCGAGCTGTTCGACGCGCGGGGCATCGCGGCGGCCTTCCGGCACGTACTGGACGAGACGCCGCAGCAGGCCCTCCAGTACTCGACGACCGAGGGCGACCCGGCGCTGCGCGCGGCCGTCGCGGCCCGGGTGAGCGCCCGCGGCCTGGCCACCGGGGCGGACGACCTGCTGGTCACCACCGGCTCGCAGCAGGGCCTGTCGCTGCTGGCCACGGCGCTGCTGGAGCCGGGCGACACGGTGCTGGTCGAGGACCCGTGCTACCTGGCGGCGCTCCAGGTCTTCGGGTTCGCCGGGGCGCGGGTGGTGCCGGTGCCGACCGACGACGCGGGTCCGGACCCGGCCGCGCTGGACGAGATCGCCGCGCGCGAGCGGCCGAAGCTGGTCTATCTCGTGCCGACGTTCCAGAACCCGACCGGCCGGACGCTGCCGGCCGAGCGGCGGGCCGCGGTGGCCGGGGTGGCGGCACGGCACGGACTGTGGATCGTCGAGGACGACCCGTACGGCGAGCTGCGCTTCGAGGGCGAGCCGGTGCCGTACCTCGCCTCGTTCCCCGGCGCCGAGGACCGTACGGCGCTGCTCGGCTCCTTCTCCAAGATCGTGGCGCCGGGTCTGCGGCTGGGCTGGCTGCGCGCGCCGGCCGGGCTGCGCCGCGCCTGCGTCGTTGCCAAACAGGCGGCCGACCTGCACACCTCGACGGTCGACCAGGCTGCGGTCGCCCGCTACCTGGCGGGCCCCGGCCTGGACGCGCACCTGGAGCGGGTACGCGGCGCCTATCGCGCGCGACGCGACGCCCTGATGGACGGCCTGGGAGCGGCCCTGCCCGACGGCTCGCGCTGGAACCGGCCGGACGGCGGGATGTTCGCCTGGGCGACGATGCCCGCCGGGTACGACGCGGCGGCGCTGCTCCCCGAGGTGGTCCGGCACGACGTCGCGTACGTTCCGGGCGCGCCCTTCTACGCGGGCCCGGCGGACGCGGGGTCCATGCGGCTGTCCTTCGTGACGCATCCGCCGGAGGAGATCGCGGAGGGGCTGCGGCGGCTGGCGAAGACCTTGCGGGGCGCACGACCGTAGCCAGCGCGCCCCGGCCGCCCTATCCTGACGGCCCGTCACCTACCGTCTGCGGCGCACCAGGCGCGCCGCCGGCGGACGGCCCGGCCGGGAGGCGCGCATGCTGCTGCGGGACAAGACCGTCGTCGTGTCGGGCGTCGGTGCCGGGCTCGGGCACCAGGTCGCGATGGCGTGCGTACGGGACGGCGCCTCGGTGGTGCTCGGTGCCCGTACGAAGTCCCGGCTGGCCGATACGGCGGCGCAGGCCGACCCGTCGGGCGAGCGTGTCGCGTGGCGGGTGACGGACATCGCGGACGAGGAGCAGTGCGCGGAGCTGGCCACCCTCGCGGTCGAACGTTTCGGCGGCATCGACGCGATCATCCAGGTGGCCGCCCTGGACACACACTTCGGCGGGCTGGCCGACGCCGACTTCGACGCCTGGCGGCAGGTCGTGGACATCAACCTCATCGGCTCGCTGCGGATGACCCGCGCCTGCCTGCCGTCGATGACGCAGCGCGGCGGCGGGTCGGTCGTGCTGATCGGCACCCAGTCGTCGGTCGCCGCGCCGGCCGAAGTGCGGCAGACCGCCTATGCGGCCTCCAAGGGGGCGCTGGTCTCGGCGATGTACGCGCTCGCGCGTGAGCTGGGGCCGCGCCGCATACGGGTCAACACCGTACAGCCGGGCTGGATGTGGGGCCCGCCGGTCGAGGCGTACGTCCGGTACGCGGCGGACGCCGAGGACATTCCGGAGCGCGAGGTGCTGGACCGGCTCACCGCGCGGATGGCGCTGCCGGAGATGGCGACGGACGCCGACGTCGCCGAGAGCGCGGTCTTCCTGGCGTCCGACCGGGCGCGGGCGATCACCGGCCAGTCGCTGCTGGTGAACGCCGGCGAGATCATGCGCTGAGCGGTCGCCCGCTTCCGTACGGATTCCGTACGGGTCCCGGCCCACGGCCCGCCTCGGCGTCACGCCCTGCATGCCGTACCGCCGCGCCTCCGAGCCCGCCCGTACCCGCCCCCTCCAAGGGGCAAGAGACCCGGCAATCGTTCGCCGAGCTGACAGAAGTTCACATCCTTGACCGCCGGGCCCCTTGACCACCCCTCTCCATGAACGGTTCAATCCCCGAAGCCCCCGCTCCCGCACGGGGGCGCCGCCCCGCGGAACGTACGGCGATGTGTTTCCCCGTTCACAAGGCGGACCCCTGGAGGGGCCATGAACAGTCTCGACTGGGCCGTGCTCATCGGCTACTTCGGCGTGATGGTCGCGATCGGCGTGTGGTCCCACCAGCGCGTGGACGACGTGGCGGACTTCTTCACCGCGGGCGGCCGGATGCCGTGGTGGCTGTCCGGCATCTCGCACCACATGTCGGGCTACAGCGCGGTGATGTTCACCGGCTACGCGGGCATCGCCTACCAGTACGGCATCACGTCCTACGTCACCTGGTCGTTCCCCATCGCGATCGGCATCGCCATCGGGGCGCGCCTGTTCGCCGGGCGGCTGAACCGGCTGCGCTCACGGCTGCAGGTCGCCTCGCCGCTGGAGTATCTGAAGAGCCGCTACAACCTGCCCACCCAGCAGGCGCTCGCCTGGTCCGGCGTGCTGCTGAAGATCGTGGACGTGGGGGCCAAGTGGGCGGCGATCGCCACACTGCTGTCCGTCTTCACCGGCCTCACCCTCAACCAGGGCATCCTGATCACGGGTGTGGTCACCGGTGTCTACTGCACGGTCGGCGGCCTGTGGGCGGACGCGCTCACCGAACTGGGCCAGTTCGTCATCCAGTTGCTGGCGGGGGTGGCGATGCTGGTGACCGTACTGGCCGAGCTGGGCGGCGTCAGCGCGCTGTGGACGGTGTGGGACCGGCTGCCGGACAGCCACGCGCGGCCGACGGTCGGCCCGTACACGCTGACGTTCCTGCTCGCGTACCTCTTCATCAAGACCTTCGAGTACAGCGGCGGGATGTGGAACCAGGCGCAGCGCTACATGGCCACCCGCAGCGCCCGCGAGGCGCGGCGCTCGGCGCGGCTGTCCGCCGTCCTGTGGTTCGTGTGGCCCGCGGTGCTGTTCTTCCCGATGTGGGTCGCGCCGCTGCTGGTGAAGGCCGAGAAACCGGACGCGTCCGACTCGTACGCGCTGCTCACCGAGCATCTGCTGCCGCACGGCCTGCTGGGCCTGGTCATCGTCGGGTTCTTCTCGCACACGATGGCCATGTGCTCCTCCGACGCCAACGCCATCTCGGCCGTCTTCACCCGGGACATCGCGCCCGCACTGCCGAAGCTGGGCGCGCGGGCGCGCGGCTGGTCGCACCGGGCGGGCCTGCTGGCGGCGCGGCTGTCCACCGTGGCCTTCCTGGCCCTGTCGATGGCGATCGCGACACAGGTCAACTCGCCGACATTCAAGGACATCATCACCGTCGTGATCAAGTGGGTGGCCGGGCTGGTCGGGCCGATCTCGATCCCGTTCCTGCTGGGCATGGTGCCGCGCTTCCGCCGGTCGGGGCCGACCGCGGCGCTGGTGTCCTGGGCGGCGGGCCTGTTCGCCTTCTGGCTCACCAACTACGGGCTGACCGGCGTCCAGCTCCAGATCCAGATCGTCGCTCCGGTGGCCACCTCGCTGGTGCTGTACGTCCTGATCGGCTACCTGAAGCCGGAGGACACGCCGGAGCGGGACGCGGTGCTGGCCCGCATCAACCCCGACGACGATGACGACGACGGGGACGGCGGCGGCGCCGGTGGTGCGGGCGCCGCCGCCCGCCCTCCTACTTCGTGTAGCCGATCCGCTCGTACGTGATGTCGGCCATGCCCTGCGCCCCCAGGTTGGCCAGGGTCTTCTTCGCCGCGGTGATCTCGGGGAGCTGGTACGTGGGCAGCACGCCCGCGGTCCGCCACGCCTCCGCGTCGGCCTCGTTCACCGCCTCCAGGGCCGCCGCCGGGTCGGTGGCGCGGCCGGCCTTGTCCAGCAGCTCGTCCAGCTTGGCGCTGCCGGTCTTGGAGATGTTGCTGCCGCCGTTGGACGCGTAGATGTTGCTCGATCCGCTGGCGGAGAACGGCGTACGGGAGAAGCTGTACGGCGCCACGTCGAACTCGCCCGGCGTCAGGTACTTGTCGAAGAACTCGTTGACCGGCACCGTACGGACGTCCACCTGCACACCGACCTGGGCCCACATCTGGGTGAGGATGGTGGCCTCGTTCTTCGAGGCGGGCTGGCCGGTGGGGATCAGGAAGCGCAGCTTCAGCTCCTCGCCGCCCTTCTTGCGGACCTTGCCGTCCAGCTTCCAGCCGGCCTCGTCGAGCAGCCTCTCCGCGGCCTTCGTGTCGTATGTGCCGAGGTCACCGGCGTTGTTGCGGTAGCCCTTCTGGTTGGGCACGAGGAAGTGGTTGTTCAGCGGCTTGGCCTCCCAGTTCAGGCCCTTGACGCTGGACTTGACGAGGGTGTCGCGGTCGGTGGCCTTGAACAGCGCCTTGCGCACGTTGGGGTCGCTGAGCTTCGGGCTCTTGCCGTTGAAGGTCAGATGCCGGTAGTTGGGCCCGCCGGCTTCCCGTATCTCGCCCGACGTGACCGTCGACGCCTGCTTGAAGGCGGCGACACCGGCGTTGAGGTCGAAGTAGTCGATCTCCCCGTTGGCGTAGGCGGCGGGCATCGACTCGGTCGTCATCGCATGGAAGACGATTTTGTCGAGCTTGGGCTTGTCGCCCCACCAGGCGGGGTCCGGCACGAGCGTGATGGTCTGCGCGGTCTTGTCGATACCGGCGAGCTTGTACGGACCCGCGCTGAGCGGGATCTTGTTCAGGTACCCGGTGGTGAAGCCCTTGGCGTCGGCCATGTACTTCGCCGGGTAGAGCGGCGTGTTGTTGGGCGCGCCGAACATGGCGCGCCAGTCCGCGTACGGCTTGTCGAAGGTCAGGACGGCCTCGTGGTCGTCCTTGCCCCTGCGTACCGACGACACCTCCTCGTACGCGGCCGAGGTGCCGACCTTGAACGCCGGGTCCTTGCTGCTCATGGCCCGTACGTTGGCCTCCAGGTCCCGGTAGGTGATCGGGGTGCCGTCGGACCACTTGGCCTTGGGGTTCAGCCGGTAGGTGACGATCTGCTTGCCGCCCTCCGTACGGCTGGACGCGTCCAGCAGGAAGGCCCGGTTCGGGACCTGCTCGCCGTTGGGCGCCGAGTGCCACAAAGAGGGCATCAGTGCCTCGATGACGACGTTGGTGGCGGCCTGGTTGCCGTCCACCTCCATCTCGTTGAACTGCACCGGGAACTGGTCGATCGCCCAGTTCAGCGTCCCGCCCTGCTTGAGCTGCGCCGGGTCGGTCCGGTTGATGTCCAGCGCGGTGGTCTTCGGCGCTTCCTTCTTGCCGCCACCGCCCCCGTCGTCCGACTCGCCGCAGGCGGTCAGCACGGACGACACCACCGCGACGGTGGCGACGAGGCAGAGCGGAACTCTGGAGAGCTTCATTGCGGAGATCGTTCCCTTTCTCGACTGGACTGACGAAAACACAGGGAGAGCGCGGCACGGGAGTGGTTCTTCACCCTCCTGCGGGAGGGGGAGGGGCGGGGTGGTGACAGGCGGCAGTGTGGCGGTCGGGATCGTGGTGGCCGGCGGTATGGGGGCCGTTGGTCCGCCGGCCGGTCGGCACCGGCCGTAGCAGCGGGTCGTCCTCCCGGCAGCGCCGCTGTTCCGGTGCGCCGAGCGTTGCGTACAGCGGGCAGCGGCTGCGGAAGCGGCAGCCGGACGGCACGTCCGCCGGGCTCGGCAGGTCCCCGCTCAGCAGGACCCGGGAGCGGGCCCGTTCCTTGCGCGGGTCGGGCAGCGGTACGGCGGAGAGCAGCGCCCGCGTGTACGGGTGGGACGGCGCGGCGAAGACCTCCGCGGTGCCGCCCGACTCCACGATGCGGCCCAGGTACATCACCGCGACCCGGTCGGCGCTGTGCCGTACGACGGACAGGTCGTGGGCGACGAGCAGGTAGCTCAGGCGCAGCCGGGCCTTCAGCTCGTCCAGCAGGTTGAGCACACCGGCCTGGACCGACACGTCCAGCGCGGAGACCGGCTCGTCCAGCACCAGCAGCCGCGGCTCCAGGGCCAGGGCACGGGCGATCGCGATGCGCTGGCGCTGGCCGCCGCTGAACTCCCGGGGGTAGCGCCCGGCGTCGTCCCCCGCCAGCCCGACCAGCTCCAGAAGCTCGGGGACGCGCGCGGCGATCCGGTCCCTGGGGACGCGGTGGGTGCGCAGCGGCTCGGCGAGGATGTCACCGACCGGCATACGCGGGTCCAGGGCCGCGGCCGGATCCTGGAAGACGATCTGGAGATCCCGCCGCAGCCGCTTGCGCCCGGCCCGGTCCAGCTCCCGCACATCCTGGCCGAAGAGCCGGACGGCACCCGACTGCCCGGCCGCCAGATCCATGATCTCCAACAGGGTGGCGGTCTTCCCGCAGCCGGACTCACCGACGAGGGCGAGCGTCTCCCCCTCCCGTATGGCGAGATCGATACCGTCGACGGCTCGGATGGTGCCGGTGGGGCGCTTGCGGAGGGAGCGTCGGGTTTGGGGGAAGTGTTTGGTGAGGGCGGTTACTTGGAGGAGGGTGGGTGGGGTGGGGGCCGTAGGCGCCGATTCCGTAGGGGCCGAGTCCGTACGGACCGTCTGCGTGCGGGCCGTCTGCGTACGGACCGGGCTCGGACCGCCCGTACCGCTCTCCCTCTCCCCCGTCCCCTCCCTCCGCACCACTCCGAAGATCCCCTCCCTCGGCAAGCTCCCCTCACCGATCTCCTCGCCCCGATGGCAGGCGACGGCATGTCCCGCGTCCGCCCCCCTGGCCGGTACGGGCTCGATCTCCTCGCAGCGGTCTACGGCCACGGGGCAGCGCGGTGCGAAGGGGCAGCCGGGTGGCAGGGCGGACAGTGACGCTGGCGCGCCGTGGATGGGCACCAGGGGTGCGCCGGCGGGGCCGTCCAGTCGGGGCGTGGCGGCCAACAGGCCGATGGTGTACGGCATCCGGGGCCGGTAGTAGATCTCGTCGACCGTTCCGTACTCCACCGGGCGTCCCGCGTACATGACCTGCACCCGGTCCGCGAAGCCGGCGACCACGCCCAGGTCGTGGGTGATCAGGACGATCGCGGCGCCGGTCACCTCCCGGGCGGTCTTCAGTACGTCGAGGATCTGCGCCTGGATGGTGACGTCCAGGGCGGTGGTCGGCTCGTCCGCGACGATGACCCGCGGGTCGTTGGCGATGGCCATGGCGATCACGGCGCGCTGCCGCATCCCGCCGGAGAACTCGTGCGGGAAGGCGTCGGCGCGCCGGTGCGGATCGGGTATGCCGACGAGGTCCAGCAGCTCTACGGCGCGTGTACGGGCGGCCTTGCGGCTCAGGTCCTGGTGCACGCGCAGCGCCTCCACCAGCTGGTTCCCGACGCTGTAGACGGGCGTGAGGGCGGACAGCGGGTCCTGGAAGACCATGCCGATGCCGTTGCCGCGGATCTCGGAGAGGGCGGCGTCGTCGAGGCCGAGCAGTTCGCGGC
This sequence comes from Streptomyces sp. NRRL F-5755, assembly GCF_001279365.1. Lineage (NCBI taxonomy): Bacteria > Bacillati > Actinomycetota > Actinomycetes > Kitasatosporales > Streptomycetaceae > Streptomyces > Streptomyces sp. NRRL F-5755. Next base: position 29,700 of record NZ_LGCW01000009.1, read on the forward strand.
CGTCCAGCTCGACGGAGCCCCGTACCTCCGTACCGTCCGGCAGCAGTCCGAGTACGGCCTGCGCGGCGGCGGATTTCCCGGCGCCCGACTCACCGACGATGCCGAGCACTTCTCCGGGCCGTACGGCATAGCTCAGCCCGCGTACGGCGTGCACCGGGCCGGTCTCGCCGGGGAAGGTGACGTGCAGGTCGGTCACCTGGAGGGCGGGTACGGTGGCCGCTGTACCCGGGGTGGGGGTTTCCTGTCCGATCACCGGCGACGGCCCTCCGCGACAACTCCGTACCCGCGCTTCCCGCGCCTCCTGATGCGCGCCCGCGCCCCCACCGCGTCAGGGTCGAGCGCGTCCCGCAGCCCGTCGCCGACGAAGGCGAGCGAGACCCCGATGAGCACCAGGCACCCGGCGGGGAAGAAGAACAGCCACGGGTAACTCGCCGCCATGTTGGTGTTGTCCGCGATGACCGTGCCCAGTGACACGTCCGGGGGCTGCACCCCGAAGCCGAAGTACGACAGTCCGCTCTCCCCGATGACCGCGGCCCCGGCCTGGATGACCGCCTCAATGATCAGCAGCGAGGCCATATGGGGCAGGATGTGCCGGAATACGATCACCGGTGCCGGTACTCCCAGGTACTTCGCGGCCTTGACGTACTCCCGTTCCTTGAGCGTGAGCGTCACGCTGCGCACCACCCGCCCGGTGATCATCCAGCTGAACGCGGCCAGCAGTACGACGAAGACCGGCCAGCCCGAGCCCCGTACGAGGGGCGACAGCACGGCGACGAACAGGAACGCGGGCATCACCAGCAGCAGATCGACGGCCCCCATCAGGACGCGGTCGGTCCAGCCGCCGAAGTACCCGGCGAAGGCCCCCACCACGGCTGACAGGGACGTGGAGACCACCCCCACCAGAAGGCCGATGACCAGCGACTTCTGGAGCCCGCGCAGGGTGAGCGCGTACAGGTCCAGGCCGCTTTGCGTGGTGCCGAACCAGTGGTCGGCGGACGGTCCGGACAGCAGGTTCAGGAAGTCGTGGGTGCGGTGGTCCCACCGGGTCAGCAGCGGGCCCGCGTACGCGGCCAGGAAGAGCAGGACGAGCAGCGCGAGGCCGAGGAGCGCGAGCCGGTTGCGGGCGAAGCGGCGGGCGGTCAGGCGCAGGCGCGTCGGCTGCCCGGCCCGCGGGGTACGGCCGCGGGCGCCCACGGTACGCATCACCGCACCCGTACGCGGGGGTCCAGCGCCGCGTACAACAGGTCCGCGAGCAGCCCCGCGACCACCACCAGAGCGGCCGTGAACAGGCCGACCGCGGCGACCGAGTTGACGTCCTGGCCCGCGACCGAGTCGACGAGCAGCTCGCCCATGCCGTGCCAGCCGAAGGTCTTCTCCACGAAGGTGGCGCCGGCGAAGAGCAGCACGATGTTGTAGACCAGCAGCGGTACGACCGGCAGGACGGCCGTGCGCAGCCCGTGCCGTACCAGCGCGGTGCGGCGGCGCAGGCCCTTGGCGCGGGCGGTGCGCAGGAAGTCGGCGCCGAGCACGTCCAGCATGGTGCTGCGCTGGTAGCGGCTGTAGAGGGCGACCTGCACGATGATCAGGGTCAGCGCGGGGAGCAGCATGTGCTGGGCGCGGTTGAGCAGGGCGGCGGGGTCCCATCGGCCGGCGTACTGGGCGTCGTACTCACCGAGCACCTTGATCGTCTGCGTACCGTCGTTGAGGGCGGTGGCCCCGATCTTCAGCGCCACGCCGATCACGAACACCGGCATGGCCAGCACGAAGAACGAGGCCAGGGTCGAGAACCGGTCGAACAACCGGTACTGGCGGATGGCGCCGTACGCACCCACCGCCACGCCGAGGGCCGAGCCGGCGAGGGTCGCCAGGAGCAGCAGCCGGGCGCTGACGCCGACCCGGCGGCCGAAATCGTCGTTGACCGAGTCGCCGTCGATGGTGCGGCCGAGGTCGCCGTGGGCGATGTCACCGGCCCAGCGCGCGAAGCGGGCCACCACCGGGGTGTCCGGGTTCAGGTTGTAGTCGTCGAGGGTGCGGGTGACGGCGGCTTCGGGCAGCGGCGGGTTGCGGCCCTCGAAACGGGCGCGCGGGTTGAGGCTCAGCCCCGCGAGGAAGTACGTGAGGGACGCCGCCACGGCCACCAGCACCAGGTAACTGGCCAGCCTGCGCAGCAGGTAGCGGCCCATGGTGTCTCTCCCCCTCGTACGCCATCGCCGCGGATCGCCGCAGCCCCCTGGGCTGTTCTCGCATGCGCGGGGCCGGTTTGTCGACCAAGGGTGGGTGAAAGTGGGGCATTGGGGGTGGGGGGT
>NZ_LGCW01000010.1:0-31594 GCF_001279365.1 Streptomyces sp. NRRL F-5755
CCTCACCACCCCGCTCCGCCGCCCCCCGCCCCAACTCCACCCTCATCGAAAACCCCTGACCCGCCCGGCCCAGGCGCCGCACACACGGACACCTGGGCCTTCCGTACGGCCGCAACACCGGGCCGTACGCACGACGGACCTCAGAACACCGGTACCCCGTCCCGGGTCAGCCGCCAGTCCACCGAAGCGAACCGCGCACCGTCGATCTCCCCGGTCTCCTTCACCCAGTTGATGATCACGTTACGGATCTCCTCCGACGTGGACCACACCTGCGGCGCCTTCGCCACATGCGGGAAGTTCCCGCCACCGCTCGCCCGGTAGTTGTTCACCGCCAGCACGAACCGCGCGTCGTCCGCGACCGGCTTCCCCTCGAACAGCAGCTTCCCGATCCGCCGCCCCGGCTCCCGCGCGACATCGATCTCGTACGAAACGCCGCTCACCGCGTCATAGTTGTAATCCGGAATGCCGTCCGCGTTGGTCAGCTTCGCCGGATCGACCGGGCCGCCCGCAGGCGTCCGCACGTAATACCGCGCGGAGAACTCCAGATAATCCCGCAGCTGCTTCCCGGTCAGAATCCGCGCCTCCAGCGTGTTGTCGAAGGGATACAGCGCGGCCATCGACCGGATCGTCACCTCACCCGCCGGCACCGCCGCCGTCCGCGAGAAACACGACGCCTGCGACAGCACCGGCAGCTTCGCGTGCTCCCCGTCCGCCAGCGCCTTCCGTACCGCCTCCGCCTGTACGTACGCGATGAAATCCAGCACCGGCGTGTCCTTGTACGGCGCCTCGGCCGCCGTCATCTCCGCCTTCGACCGCCCGATGACCTGATTGACATAGGCCACCACCTTCCGCTGCTCCGTACGCAGCAGCCGCGTGATCCGCGGATCCTCCGGCACGGTATTGGAATTCAGCACCTTCGCCGACACCGACTCCACCGACCAGCGCCCACGCGAAAGCACCAGTTCAAAATCGAAGAGCGTCAGCCGCTGGCCCCACTTCAGCGGCTCCGACAGCACCACCTCGCGCCCCGTCGCGCGGTTCACCACCCGCCGCTCCGGCACCTCCACATGCGCGTGCCCCACCAGAATCGCGTCGATCCCCGGCACCTGCTCCGCCACCAGCGCCGCCGCGTTCTCCACGTACGGCAGCTGATCCCCGTACGACGAAGTGCCGCTCGCCCCCGAATGCGCGGAGACGATCACCACGTCCGCGCCCATCGAGCGCAGCTTCGGCACCCACTTCGCGGCCTGCTCCTCCAGCCCCGGAAACGCCAGCTTCCCCTGCACATGAGCCTTGTCCCAGATCGCGATACCGGGGTTCGTCAGCCCCAGCACGGCCACCTTCACATCCCGGCCGCACGGCGTACGCAGCCGCTTCATCCAGTACGGCGGAAACGCCGGACGCAGCGACTTCGCGTCCACCGCGTTCGCCCCCAGCAGCGGAAAATCGCAGCTGTCCTGGAACTTGCGCAGCACCTCGATACCGTAATTGAACTCGTGGTTACCGAGCGCCGCCGCGTCATAACCGATGGCGTTCATCGCCTTCGCCATCGGATGCACCGGACCGTTCGGCCCGGTGATCGGCTCCACCTTCGCGTAGTAATACGCCAGCTGCGTGCCCTGGATCGTGTCACCCGCGTCGATCAGCAGCGTATGGCGCGTGCCCTTCTCCGCCCTGACCCGCCGCACCAGCGTCGATATCTTCGCCAGGCCCACATCGTTGTGGTCCTTGTCGTCGAATTCCGCGTCGGTCGCGTAATCCCAGTTGAAGACATTCCCGTGCAGATCCGTCGTGCCCATCACCGTGAACGCGTAACGCCGCGCGGGCCGTGCACGGCCGCCGGACACCGGCGCGGCCGCCGCCGGCCCCGCCGTACCGATGAGCGCGGCCCCCGCGCCCGTGGCGACCGAACTCCCCAGGAACTTCCTACGGCCGAGCGGCATGTACATCTCCCTTGACGAAACACGGCGGCGGACGGCGGCCACGGCAACGCCGAAAGCCACGACACCCATGGACAACGCGCGTAGATTCTGGCTCAGCAACCCCATCCACAACACCCCTTACAGGTTGCGATCAGATGACCGCGCCGCCGGACCGCTCCCTGACAAACGCCCCGCCCCGTGCCAGGCTGCCCCCATGACCGACCCCGACACCCGGCCCGCCGCCCTCCCGTACGGCACCCCTCTCCCGTACGGCACCCCCGAAGCGCCCCGCCTCGCCGTCCGCGGCGAGGCCCACATCGAGGCCGACCCCGAGATCGCCCGGATCGACATCACCGTCCAGGCCCGCGGCACCGACCGCACCGCCACCCTCGAAGACCTCACCCACCGCAACGACCAGGCCATCGCCCTCGTCAAGAGCTACGGCGAAGCCGTCGAGAAAGTCGACACCGGCGCCTTCTCCGTCACCCCCGAGATCACCGCCAAAGGCCGCCACGAAAGGGTCCGCGCCTACCACGGACGCGTCCGCATCACCGCCACCCTTACCGACTTCACCGCCCTCGGCGAACTCACCACCCGCCTCGCCGACCTCGACCTCACCCGCGTCGACGGCCCCTGGTGGGCCCTGCGCCCCGACTCGCCCGCCCACCGCGAAGCCCGCCGGCAGGCCGTACAGGACGCCGTCCAGCGCGCCCGCGAATACGCCGAAGCACTCGGCGCGCGCCTCGACGCCGTCCTCGAAATCGCCGACACCGGGGCCGAGAACGCCACGCCGATGCCCGTCCCCGGTGCCGCGTTCCGCTCCGCCGCCTACGGGGGAGCGGCCGAAAGCGCCCCCGCCCTCGACCTCGAACCCGCACGGCAGGAGGTGTACGCACAGGTCAACGCCCGCTTCACGATGACGCGCCCGCAACTGTGACACCACGCGACGGGGCACCGGCGCCACTCGGCCGCCCCCTTCACCGCCCCGTTCATCCGCTCATCGGAGCGCCGATCTGCCCATTCAATTAGTTGTCAAGAGCCTTTCACGCAAAGGCCGTTGGGCAGTCGCTTTCCCACAGTTCCCTACCTATGAGTAGGTCGTAGGGTCGGACCATGCGCCGAGCAAAGATCGTCTGCACACTGGGGCCCGCCACCGACTCGTACGAGCAGATCAAGGCACTCGTCGAAGCCGGAATGGACATCGCCCGCTTCAACCTCAGCCACGGCACCTACGCCGACCACGAGGCGCGCTACGAGCGGGTACGCAAAGCGTCCGAGGAGACCGGCCGCAGCGTCGGCGTCCTCGCCGACCTTCAAGGTCCGAAGATCCGCCTCGGCCGCTTCCGCGAAGGCCCTGTACTTCTCGAACGCGACGACGCCTTCACCATCACCGTCCGCCCCGGCGTCGAAGGCGACCGCCACTGCTGCGGCACCACCTACGAAGGACTCGCCGACGACGTCACCCCCGGCGAGCGCATCCTCGTCGACGACGGCAAGGTCACCCTCCAGGTCACCGACGTCCGCGGCACCGAGGTGCACACCAAGGTCGTCGAAGGCGGCATGGTCTCCGACCACAAGGGCCTCAACCTCCCCGGCGTGGCCGTCTCCGTGCCCGCCCTCTCCGAGAAGGACTGCGAGGACCTGCGCTGGGCGCTGCGCATCGGCGCCGACATCATCGCCCTGTCCTTCGTCCGCAGCGGCGCCGACGTCGACGACGTACACCGCATCATGCGCGAGGAGAACCGCTTCCGGCCCGTCATCGCCAAGGTCGAGAAGCCGCAGGCCGTGGACGCGATCGACGACATCGTGGCCGCCTTCGACGGCATCATGGTCGCCCGCGGCGACCTCGGCGTCGAAATGCCGCTGGAGACGGTCCCGGTCGTACAGAAGCGCGCCATCAAACTGGCCAGGCGCAACGCCAAGCCGGTCATCGTCGCCACCCAGATGCTCGACTCGATGATCGAGAACTCCCGGCCCACCCGCGCCGAGGCGTCCGACGTCGCCAACGCCGTCATCGACGGCACCGACGCCGTGATGCTCTCCGGCGAGACCAGCGTCGGCAAATACGCCACCGAGACCGTACGCACCATGGCCCGCATCGTCACCGCGGCCGAGGAGGACATCCTCGCCAAGGGCCTGCCCGCGCTCACCGACCGCAACAAGCCCCGCACCCAGGGCGGCGCCGTCGCCCGCGCCGCAGCCGAAATGGGCGACTTCCTCGGCGCCAAATTCCTCGTCGCCTTCACCCAGTCCGGCGACACCGTCCGCCGCCTCTCCCGCTACCGTTCCCCCATCCCCCTCCTCGCCTTCACCCCCGAACCGGCCACCCGCTCCCAGCTCAACCTCACCTGGGGCGTGGAAACCTTCCTCGGCCCCAAGGTCGACTCCACCGACGAAATGGTCGCCCAGGTAGACGAACAACTCCTCCGCATCGGCCGCTGCGAACCCGGCGACATCGTCATCATCACCGCCGGCTCACCCCCTGGTGTTGCCGGGACGACCAACCTCGTCCGGGTGCATCGGATCGGGGAGGAGGACTCGCCGAAGTAGCGCGGGAGTTGTGGCGGTTGCGTCAGTATGTGGGCTTACCCGGCCCGTGCTGGGGCAACAGACAGATCCAGTGCCGACTGTAACTGGACACCATGACGCACCTCTGCTTACTCACTAGACAGACGCTGTTGGCGGCCTTCATCCGCGTAATGGCCGTACGGTAGGCATCGATGAGCCCTGGCCAAGCGTCGGCACAGCTGAAGCTGCCAGGGCGTGTTTACGTGCGGTGATGGCATACACGGTTGGACTGCCGGGGGAAAGTCAGTACTTCGGGCCGATGTGGGCGTCCATGAGGGCTACGGAGGGGCGTTTGGCCACGGAGATGTTGAACGGATCGCTGCCGCGTGCGAGTGTCGTCCACTCGACGCCCACCTTGGTGAGGGTGTCCGAGCAGAGCCTTCGGATGTCGTCGGACTTGTTGGTGAAGAAGTAGCGTGGATATTCGTAACGCTTCTTCTGGCCGCCGACCATACGTGTGGTCCAGTTCGTGATGCGGCAGCCGTCGGAATGGACCAGCCCGCGGATGAATTTCCACGGGTGGGTGTCCACGATGCACTGCTGCCACGGCTCCAGGACGATCGGCCGGTCGTGCTTCTTACCGGCGCCGTGCTGCGGGAACAGGCACCAGAGGTGTTTGGAGTACACCTTCACGTTATGGCAGCCGGTCCGGCGCACGCGGCATACGGAATTGTCCGGGAAGACCGCGCGCATAGCGGCTTCGCACTCGTTCATCAGGCCCGGCCAGGCGTCGCCGCAGGCGATCATGAGGCTCGGGACACGATGCTGGGAGTACTGGATGATGTGGCCGTCGCCCAGATAGAGGGCCAGCAGGTAGGAGTAGGCGGCCTCATCGAGAGGGCGCCCGTCGCACCGAGGGCACTGGGGGTTGTGCGGGCCCGGGCATGCTCCGCGTTTCGAACGGTCCACGTGCAGCCAGTAGCTGACCGTACCGAGCGGCACGTCGAGCGCCCGGGCGACGTCCGCGTTCTTCGAGCCCGAACGGAGCAGGGACAAGGCTTTGAGGCGCACTTCAGAGCTATGCGATGTCATGCCATAACTCTGTGTGATGAAGTCGAGGGTGCGTGACGTAACGCTCATACTTCACGAGAATGGGATCGTCCGCTTTGCGCGGGAGAGGTGCCCGGTGTGGGATTCGAACCCACACGCCCAAAGGGCACGGCTGTTTGAGAGCCGCGTGTCTCGCCAGTTCCACCAACCGGGCCGGTTGCTTAGGACACCATACCGTGTGCCGCTAAGCGGTCGCCGCTAGGTAGGCTGCAATGGCACCACCTGCCTGGAACGAGGAGACCCGTGAGCGCCGCCGAGCCCGAGCAGCCCGTCGCCGACGACGACCAGTCGCATGTCCCGCCGCAGACGACCCGTGTGGTCATCGCCGAGGACGAGGCCCTCATCCGTCTCGATCTCAAAGAGATGCTGGAGGAGGAGGGCTACACCGTCGTCGGTGAGGCCGGGGACGGGGAGAAAGCCGTGGAGCTGGCGCGGGAGCACCGGCCCGACCTGGTGATCCTGGATGTGAAGATGCCGATCCTGGACGGGATCTCCGCCGCGGAGCGGATCGCCGGGGAGAGCATCGCCCCGGTGCTGATGCTCACCGCGTTCTCGCAGCGCGAACTCGTGGAGCGGGCGCGGGACGCGGGGGCCATGGCGTACCTCGTCAAGCCGTTCAGCAAGAGTGACGTGGTGCCGGCGATCGAGATGGCCGTGAGCCGCTTCACGGAGCTGAAGACGCTGGAGAAGGAGGTCGCCGACCTCACCCAGCGGCTGGAGACCCGCAAGCTGGTGGACCGTGCGAAGAGCGTCCTGCAGACCCAGTACGGGCTGACCGAGCCGGCCGCGTTCCGCTGGATCCAGAAGACGTCGATGGACCGCCGGCTGTCCATGCAGCAGGTCGCCGAGGCCGTCATCGAGGACGCCGAGGAGAAGAAGCAGAAGAAGGAGAAGGAGGGGAAGGAGTAGAGCCTTCCTCGCCTGCTGGAAGGGCTGTGCCGGTCACCGACCGGCACAGCCCTTCTTCGTGTGGGGTGCCCGCTCAGTCCTCTCCCAGATACGCCTTCCGTACCGACTCGTCGTGGAGCAGTTCCTGGCCGGTGCCGGACAGGACGACGGTGCCGGTTTCCATGACGTGGCCGTGATCGGCGAGGGAGAGGGCGGCCTGGGCGTTCTGTTCGACCAGGAGGATGGTGGTGCCCTGGTTCCGCAGCTCGCGGATGGTGTCCATGATCTTCTGCATCATGATGGGGGACAGGCCCATGGAGGGCTCGTCCAGCATGAGCAGTTTCGGCCGGGACATCAGGGCGCGGCCCATGGCGAGCATCTGCTGTTCGCCGCCGGAGAGGGTGCCGGACGCCTGGCGGCTGCGTTCGCCGAGGATGGGGAAGAGTTCGTAGACGCGCCGGATGTCGGCTTCGATGCCGGCCGTGTCCTTGCGCAGGAACGCTCCGAGCTTGAGGTTCTCGGCGATGGTCAGGCGGGGGAAGAGGCGGCGGCCTTCGGGGGAGTGGGCGAGGCCGCGTTCGACGATCTTGTGGGCGGGTACGCCGGTGAGCGGCGCGCCGTCGAAGGTGATCTTTCCGGCGAGGGGTTTGAGCAGGCCGGAGAGGGTGCGCAGGGTGGTGGTCTTGCCGGCGCCGTTGGTGCCGATGAGGGTGACGACCTGGCCGGCCTCGACGGAGAACGAGATGCCCTTGACTGCTTCGATCTTGCCGTAGGCGACGCGCAGGTCCTCGACCTGGAGGAGCGGGGGCGTGGTCATCGGGCGCCTCCTTCCGGGGCGGAGGGGCCGGACGGCGCGTCCGTGGGCGAGTCCCCTGGTGCGGCCCCGGCCCCCCGGTCCCCGTCCCGCGCCTCCTCCGCCGCCCGTACCTCCGCCGCTTCCTCGGCCCCGGGTGCGTCCTCGAAGGGCGTGCCCAGGTAGGCGGCGATGACGCGTTCGTCGGCCTGGACGACCTCGGAGGTGCCTTCGACGAGTTTTTCGCCCTGGACGAGGACGGCGACGCGGTCGCAGAGGTTGAAGATGAAGCGCATGTCGTGCTCGATGACGAGGACGGCGGTGCCCTGGTCGCGGATGGCGAGGACGAGGTCCTGGGTGGCGCGGGTCTCCTGGGGGTTCATGCCGGCGGTGGGTTCGTCGAGCAGGAGGAGGCCGGGGTCGCTGGCGAGGGCGCGGGCGATCTCCAGTTTGCGCTGTTCGCCGTACGGGAGGTTGCGGGCGAGGTGGTCGCGTTTGGCGGCGAGGCCGGTGAATTCCAGGAGTTCGAGGGCGCGTTCCTCGGAAGAGCGTTCCGCTTTGCGGAAGCCGGGGCCGCGCAGGAGGGCGGACCAGAGTCCTTCCTTGGTGCGGGTGTGGCGTCCGACGAGGGTGTTTTCCAGGACGGTCATGTTGGCGAAGAGGCGGATGTTCTGGAAGGTGCGGGCGATGCCGGCCTTGGTGACGAGGTGGGGTTTGCGGGAGAGGCGGGTGCCCCGGTAGCTGACGGTGCCCTCGGTGGGGACGTAGAGGCCGGTGAGGCAGTTGAAGAAGGTGGTCTTGCCGGCGCCGTTGGGGCCGATGAGGCCGACGATCTCGCCGCTCCGTACGGTGAGGTCCACGCCGCGTACGGCGGTCAGGCCGCCGAAGCGCATGGTGACGCCGGCGGCTTCCAGGACGGTACCGGCCGTGCCGATGGTGGTGGGTGTGGTCATGGTCGCGTCACGCCTTTCCCGATGGCCTGGTCCCGTTCGGGCAGGCCGGTGTCGGGCGGTACATCGAGCTGGCCGGTCTCGTGGAATTCGAGCTGCTTCCTGCGGTCCGGGATCAGGCCCTCCGGCCGGAAGCGCATGAGCAGGACGAGCGCGAGGCCGAACAGGAGCAGCTGGTAGTCCTGGAGGAAGTCGAGTTTGGCGGGGATCAGGAAGAGCAGGGCCGCGCCGACCAGGGGGCCGCTGAGGGTGCCCATGCCGCCGAGGATGACGGCGGCGAGGAGGAAGGCGGAGTTCGGCGGGGTGGGGCCGGCGAACTGGAACTGCTCAGGGGTGGCGGTGGTGACGATGTGGACGTGGACGGTGCCGGCGAGTCCGGCGAGGGCGGCGCCGAGGGCGAAGGCGAGCAGGCGCAGCCGGAAGCTGTTGATGCCCATGGCGACGGCGGCGGTCTCGTCCTCGCGGATGGCGATCCAGGCGCGGCCGATGCGGGAGGCGGCGGCGCGGCGGAAGACCAGGACGACGAAGGCGGTGACGAGGATCATCAGGAGGTAGTAGTTGCCGTAGGTGGCGATGGTGAAGCCGAGGATGTCGTGGGGTTCGCCGAAGTTGAAGCCGAAGATCTCCAGGTTGGGGATGTTGGGGATGCCCATGGCGCCGTTGGTGACGTCGGGTCCCGTGGTGCCGTTGAGGTTGAGCATGGCGATACGGAAGATCTCGCCGAAGCCGAGGGTGACGATGGCGAGGTAGTCGCCGCGCAGCCGCAGGGTGGGGGCGCCGATCAGGACGCCGAAGACGAGGGAGGCGGCGGCGCCGGTGAGCAGTGCGGCCCAGAACGGGAAGTGCAGGCCGAGGGCGGATTCGGGGCTGCCGGAGACCAGGGCGGCGGCGTAGGCGCCGACGCCGAGGAAGGCGACGTACCCGAGGTCGAGGAGTCCGGCGAGGCCGACGACGACGTTCAGGCCGAGGGCGACGGTGGCGAAGACGAGGATGTTGGCGCCGATGATCGTATACTGGTCGGTTTCCTGGGTGAGGGGGAAGCAGGCGGCGGCGACGAAGGCGGCGGTCAGCGCGAAGCCGCGGTGCCGGGCGGTGATCTCGCTGAGGCGGCCGGTGAGTCCGGCGCGCTGGAGGGCGGGTGCGGCGAGCGCGACGAAGATCAGGTAGCCGACGAAGGGCGGGCCGTCGTCCGCGTCGATGCCGTACGTGAAGACGTACAGTCCGGCGCCGATCGCGGCGGCGATGACGAGGATCTCGCCCCAGGCGGGCAGCGCGCGGACGGGTTTGCGCAACGGTACGGGCGCGAGGGCGCCGGTGAAGCGCTGCCAGGCGCCGGGTGCCGGGCCGGCCGGCCGGCCCGCTGGGGCGGTGCGGTCGGCGGGCAGGCCGAGGGCGCCGAGGAGCGCGGCGAGCGCGGCGGCGCCCGCGATGAATCCGCCGGGGTCGAGGTTGACCAGCCCGCCGAGCTGTACGGCGATGGCGGCGAGGGTGAACCAGGTGGCGGCGAAGGTGGCGAGGGCGGCGAGCAGGGTGGGGGCGGTGCGGCCGGCGGGGGTGAGCCAGCCGAGGCCGCGGACGCCGAGGCCGGAGAGGGCGAAGAGGAGGGTGAGGATGCCGCCGGCGAGGGTGATCAGTTGCAGGCCGGCGGGGGAGCCGTAGTAGGTGAGGTCGCCGGGGAACTCGCTGCTCCAGGTCCAGGCGAGAGCGGTGGAGGCGGCGGTGGCGAGGGCGGCGGCCGCGGTGGTGAGGAGGGCGCCGCGTTCGGGCAGGGGCAGGACGCCGGGGCGGTGCTGGGGTGCGGCGCCGGTGGTGGGTGGGGTGGTCATCGCTATCACGCCCGATCCGCGACGCGTTCGCCGAGCAGGCCCTGTGGCCTCAGGAGGAGTACGAGGATGAGGAGGACGAAGGCCCAGACGTCCTTCCAGGCGCCGCCGCCGAACTGCTGCATGCCGGGTATCTCCTCGACGTAGCCGGTGGCGAGCGCTTCGGCGACGCCGAGGACGACGCCGCCGAGCATGGCGCCGTAGATGTTGCCGATGCCGCCGAGCACGGCGGCGGTGAACGCCTTGAGGCCGAGGATGAAGCCCATGCGGAACTGCACCTCGCCGGTGCGCAGTCCGTAGGCGACGGCGGCGACGCCCGCGAAGGCGGCGCCGATGGCGAAGGCCAGCACGATGATCCGGTCGGTGTTGACGCCCATGAGTTTGGCGGTGTCCGGGTCCTGGGCGGTGGCCTGCATGGCGCGGCCGCTGCGGGTGCGGGAGACGAAGAAGCCGAGGGCGATCATGCAGACGGGGGCGGCGATGAGGACGAAGATGTCGCCGCGCTGGACGGTGGCGCCGAGGATGGTGAAGGAGTCGCCCTTGAACTGGGGGAAGACGCGGGCCTTGTTGCCTTCGGGGTACCACTTCCAGACGGCCTGCTGGAGGGCGATGGACAGGCCGATGGCGGTGATGAGGGGGGCGAGGCGGGGTGCGCCGCGCAGCGGACGGTAGGCGAATCGTTCCGCTGCCACGCCGACGAGGACCGAGACCAGCACGGCCCCGACGAGCATCAGCGGGAGCGCGTACAGGAGGTTGACACCGGAGGGCAGGAGGAGGAAGACGGTCAGCGCGCCGAAGCCGCCGACCATGAAGATCTCGCCGTGGGCGAAGTTGATGAGCTGGACGATGCCGTAGACCATCGTGTAGCCGATCGCGATGAGTCCGTACATCGCGCCGAGGATGAGTCCGTTGGCCAGCTGTTGCGGCAGTTCGTTCACCGCAGGGCCTCCGTGGGGTGGGAAGAGGGTACGGGCGGTGGCGGCAGCCCGTGTACCGCGGGCGGCGCCGGGTCGTTCGTGGCGTCCTGGCGCGGGCCGGGGGCACTGGCCGGTGGGGTGTGCGGCGGGGGCCGGCGGGCCCGGCGGCCGTCGTACGGCCCGGGGGCCCGCCGGCCTCGGCGGGGCGGTCGGCTCGCAGGACTCAGCTCTTGCCGGCCTTGTCGAACTTCTTGAACTCGGCGCTGAAGCGGGCGACCCACTTGCCCTGGTCGACCTGGTACGCGGTGATCATGGTGTTGGTGGTGTCGCCGTACTGGTCGAAGGCGACATGCCCGGTGACGCCGTCGAAGGAAACCTTGTTCAGGGCGTCGACGACCTTCTTGCGGGCGTCGGAGGGCAGCTTGCCGCCGTTGTCCGCGACGACCTTCTTGACGGCCTGGATGACGGCCCAGGTGGCGTCGTACGTGGAGCCGCCGTACGCCTCGTAGCGGTCCTTGTAGCCGGCGGCCTTGTAGTCGGCGATGAACTTCTTGGCGGATTCGAGCTGTTCGACGGGCTTGCCCACGGAGGAGGCGTAGTCTCCCTGGGCCTTCTTGTTGAGCTGGATGTAGTCGGCGCTGTACATGCCGTCGCCGCCCATCAGGGGCGCGGAGACGCCGCCGTCCTTGAGCTGCTGGCTCAGCGGGCCGGCCGCGGGGTACTCGCCTCCGTAGAAGACCACGTCCGGCTTGGCCGCCTTGACCTTGGCGACCACGGCCTTGAAGTCGCGGTCCTCGGGGTTGACGTGCTCGGAGCCGACGACCTTGCCGCCCAGCTTGGTGAACTGGGCCTTGAAGGAAGCGGCGAGGCCCGCGCCGTAGGTCTTCTGGTCGTCGATGACGTAGGCGTTCTTGAACTTGCCCTTCTCCCAGGCGAACTGGCCGTCGAAGGCGCCCTGCACCTCGTCGGTGGTGGCCGTGCGGAAGTAGGTGGAGAACTGCCGTGTGCGCTTGTTCTGCTTCCAGTCCTTGCCCTGGGTGAGGTCGGGGGTGGTGTTGGCGGGGGAGATCAGGGCCACACCGCTCTGCTGGGCGACCTGCTGCATGGACTGGGCGACGCTGGAGTTCAGCGGGCCGACGATGCCCAGGACGTCCTTGTCGCCGGCGAGTTTGGTGGCGTTCTGCTGGCCGACGTTGGCCTGCGCCTTGTCGTCGAGGGGTTCGAGCTTGAAGGTGACGCCCTTGACCTCACCGGCCTTGTTGGCGTTGTCGACGGCGAGCTGTGCGGAGTTGCGGATGCCCAGGCCCAGGGCGGAGAGCTCGCCGGTGATCGGGGCGTCGAGGCCGATGGTGACGGACGTCTTCGAGCCCTCGCCGCCCTTCGAGCCCTCGTCGCGGGAGCCGCAAGCGGTCAGGGTGAGGGCGCCTGCGGTGACCGCGGTGGTGAGTATGAGCAAGGAACGGTGATGCACGATCAGTCCTTTCCCTGGCGCGGTCGGCGCGCGTCGCACGACCGGTGCGCGCGCCGGGCCGTACGGGGGTGGTACCGGATCCGTGCCGGGCGCGCCCGGCGGCGCGGTGACTGGCGGTGACTCTAGAGCGGTGCCGCGTGCCCTGACAGAGCCGCTGACCAGGATGTGACGCTCTTGTTATGACCGTCGATGAGCGTTTTGCCCTCATGCTCCTTACATCGCGTACGGACGCTGGGCGGAGCGTGAACTCGCACTTTGCGCAGGGGATTTGGGGTTGATCTTGGCGCGGGTGTCCGCATATCGGATGGGGCGTGCGGGACGGGTGCGCGAACGAGGGAAAAGAGGGAGTCCGGCGGCGGGCGTGCCGGCGGCGCGGACTACGGAGTGTGATGGCGGGCGGCGGCGTACGGGATGGGGCCGCGCGCCCGCGGACGCACGGCGGCCCCGCTCCCTGGTACAGGAACGGGGCCGCAGTGCGGTGCCGGGTGCTCCGGCGGGCCGGTCTCAGTTGCGGTACGCCGACGCGTCCACGTCGCGCAGCATGCAGGTCAGCCGGGCGCTGCACACCCGCTTGTCGCTGTCGTCGGTGATGACGATCTCGTACGTGGCGGAGGAGCGGCCGCGGTGCACGGGAGTGGCGACGCCGGTGACCAGGCCGGAGCGGGCGCCGCGGTGGTGGGTGCAGTTCAGGTCGACGCCGACCGCCATCTTGGCGGGGCCGCCGTGCAGCATCGCGCCGACCGAGCCGAGGGTCTCGGCGAGCACCGCGGACGCGCCGCCGTGCAGGAGGCCGTACGGCTGGGTGTTGCCCTCGACGGGCATGGTGCCGACGACCCGCTCCGGCGCGGCCTCCAGGACCTGCACGCTCATGCGCGTACCGAGGTGTCCGGCGGAGAACAGCGCGGCGAGGTCCAGGCCCGGCTCGGCCCACTGGTCGATGATCTCCTGCGGAAACTTGGTCGCGCTCTGCTCGCCCATGTCCTGCGGCTCCGTTCGTGTGCCCGTGGTGTCCGTGCGGCGTACCGGTACGGCCGGTCCGATGCCGGTCGTTGAGTCGTGCATGTTCTTATCAGGCTACTGAGCGGACCTCCGGCCCGGGGCGGGCCCCGGGCCGGAGGCCGTGCACGCCGCGCGTCAGGCTTCGGGCGCCGCCGGCTCCAGGCGGATCACCAGCGACTTGGAGGCAGGGGTGTTGCTGGTGTCGGCGGTGTGGTCGAGCGGCACCAGGACGTTGGTCTCCGGGTAGTACGCCGCCGCGCAGCCGCGCGCGGTCGGGTAGTGGACGACGCGGAAGCCGGGCGCGCGCCGCTCCGTGCCGTCCGTCCACTCGCTGACCAGGTCGGTGTACGAGCCGTCGGCGACGCCCAGCGCGCGGGCGTCCTCGGGGTTGACCAGGACGACGCGGCGGCCGTTCTTGATGCCGCGGTAGCGGTCGTCGAGGCCGTAGATCGTGGTGTTGTACTGGTCGTGCGAGCGCAGCGTCTGGAGGAGGAGCCGCCCCTCGGGCAGGTGCGGGTACTCCACGGGCGCGGCCGTGAAGTTGGCCTTGCCGGTGGCGGTGGGGAACCTGCGCTGGTCGCGCGGGGCGTGCGGGAGGGTGAAGCCGCCGGGCCTGGCGACCTTGGTGTTGAAGTCCTCGAAGCCGGGGACGACGCGGGCGATCCGGTCGCGGATGGTGGCGTAGTCCTTCTCGAACTCCTCCCAGGGCGTGGCGCTGTTCTCGCCGAGGACGCGGCGGGCGAGGCGGGCGACGATGGCCGGCTCGGAGAGCAGGTGCGCGCTCGCGGGCGCCAGCCGGCCGCGGGAGGCGTGCACCATGCCCATGGAGTCCTCGACGGTCACGAACTGCTCGCCGCCCGCCTGCACGTCGCGCTCCGTACGGCCCAGGGTGGGCAGGATCAGGGCGCGGGCGCCGGTGACCACGTGGGAGCGGTTGAGCTTGGTGGAGACGTGCACGGTGAGCCGGGCGCGGCGCACGGCGGCCTCGGTGACCTCCGTGTCCGGGGTGGCGGAGACGAAGTTGCCGCCCATCGCGAAGAAGACCTTGGCGTCGCCGTCGCGCAGGGCGCGGATGGCCCGTACGACGTCGTAGCCGTGCTCACGGGGCGGCGCGAAGCCGAACTCCTTCTCCAGGGCGTCCAGGAAGGCGGGCGCGGGGCGCTCGAAGATGCCCATCGTGCGGTCGCCCTGCACGTTGCTGTGGCCGCGCACGGGGCAGACGCCGGCGCCGGGGCGGCCGATGTTGCCGCGCAGCAGCAGGAAGTTGACGACTTCCTGGATGGTGGGGACGGAGTGCTTGTGCTGGGTCAGGCCCATGGCCCAGCACACGATCGTGCGCCGCGACTCCAGGACCATCTCCAGGGCGCGCTCTATCTCCGCGCGGGTCAGGCCGGTGGCGGCGAGCGTCGCCTCCCAGTCGGTGTCCGCGCGGGCCGCCGCCGCGAACTCCTCGAAGCCGTGGGTGTGCTCCTCGATGAACGCGGTGTCGACCGCGCCTTCGGTCTCCAGGATGAGCCGGTTCAGCGTACGGAAGAGGGCCTGGTCGCCGCCGATGCGCACCTGGAGGAAGAGGTCGGTCAGGGCGGTGCCGCGGCCGGCGAGGCCGCGCGGGGTCTGCGGGTTCTTGAAGCGCTCCAGGCCCGCCTCGGGCAGCGGATTGATCGAGATGATCTTCGCGCCGCCGTTCTTGGCCTGCTCCAGCGCGGAGAGCATCCGGGGGTGGTTGGTGCCCGGGTTCTGCCCGGCGACGATGATCAGATCGGCTTTGTACAGGTCTTCCAGCAGGACGCTGCCCTTGCCGATGCCGATGGTCTCCGTGAGCGCGGAGCCGGAGGACTCGTGGCACATGTTGGAGCAGTCGGGCAGGTTGTTCGTGCCGAATTCGCGGGCGAAGAGCTGGTAGAGGAAGGCGGCCTCGTTGCTCGTACGCCCCGAGGTGTAGAAGACGGCCTCGTCGGGGGAGTCGAGGGCGGTCAGCTCCTCGGCGATGATGTCGAAGGCTCGCTCCCAGGACACCGGCTCGTAGCGGTCGGCGCCCTCGGGCAGGTATACGGGATGGGTCAGCCGGCCCTGCTGGCCGAGCCAGTAGCCGCTGCGGTCCGCGAGGTCGGAGACCGGGTGGGCGGCGAAGAACTCCGGGGTGACGCGGCGCAGCGTGGCCTCCTCGGCCACCGCCTTGGCGCCGTTCTCGCAGAACTCGGCCGCGTGCCGGTGCTCGGGCTCGGGCCAGGCGCAGCCGGGGCAGTCGAAGCCGTCCTTCTGGTTGACCCGGAGCAGCGTGAGCGCCGTGCGGCGCACGCCCATCTGCTGCTGGGACACGCGCAGCGCGTGTTTGATGGCCGGCAGGCCGACGGCGGAATGCTCCGGTGCCGTGACCTCGGGCGCGTCCTGGATCGGGTCCGACGCGGGCGGCTTGCCTGCCATGGCCTCTCCCTTGAGCCGGGCCCAGCCGCCGGGCCGGAGGTGTGTCCGGGCGGCTGCTGAGCGTGGTCGGTGCAGTTGGGGTGCGTGCGGTGCGGTCCCCGCGGGCGGCGGCGGCCGGATGCCCGTACGCCTTTAGATCCTGTCACGGACGGCTGACAGCGGCGGCGCCGCGGTCGTCGCGGCGGGGATTGTCAGTGGGGCGTGGCAGGATCGGGGTGTGGCAGCAAAGGCAGCGAAGAAGAGCGAAGCGACCGGCACCGAAGCGGTGGAGGGCGGCCGTCCCCGGCTGCTCCTGATGGACGGGCATTCCATGGCGTACCGGGCGTTCTTCGCCCTGCCCGTGGAGAATTTCACCACCGCCACCGGGCAACCGACCAATGCGATCTACGGCTTCGCGTCGATGCTCGCGAACACCCTGCGTGACGAGGCCCCCACCCACTTCGCGGTGGCCTTCGACGTCTCGCGCAAGACCTGGCGCTCGGAGGAGTTCCCCGACTACAAGGCGAACCGTTCCAAGACCCCCGACGAGTTCCGGGGCCAGGTCGAGCTGATCGGCGAGATGCTGGACGCGATGAACGTCAAGCGCTTCGCCGTGGAGGGCTTCGAGGCCGACGACGTCATCGCCACCCTTGCCACCCAAGCCACCGCCCAGGGCTTCGAGGTCTCCATCGTCACCGGCGACCGCGACTCCTTCCAGCTGGTCACCGACGACGTCACGGTGCTCTACCCCACCAAGGGCGTCTCCGAGCTGACCCGGTTCACCCCCGAGAAGGTCCAGGAGAAGTACGGCCTGAGCCCCGCCCAGTACCCGGACTTCGCTGCGCTGCGCGGCGACCCGTCCGACAACCTGCCCGGCATCCCCGGCGTCGGCGAGAAGACCGCCGCGAAGTGGATCAACCAGTTCGGTTCGTTCGCGGAGCTGGTGGAGCGCGCCGAGGAGGTCAAGGGCAAGGCCGGGCAGAATTTCCGCGACCACCTGGAGGCGGTCAAGCTCAACCGCGTCCTGACCGAGATGGTGCGGGACGTGGAGCTGCCCTGCGGCCCCGCCGAGCTGGTGCGTGAAGCCTATGACCGCAAGGCGCTGACCGTCTTCCTGGAGGCGCTGGAGATCCGCAACCAGGGCCTGCGGGAGCGCCTGCTTGCCGCCGACCCGGGGGCGGAGGAGGCGGAAGACGCCGGTCCCGCGCCCGCCGAGGTCGAGATCGACGGCACGGTCGCCGGTGCCGGCGAGCTGGCCCCGTGGCTCGCCGAGCACGGCGGGAAGCTGCTCGGCGTCTCCACCGTCGACACCTGGACGGTGGGCAGCGGCAGCGTCGCCGAGGTCGCCCTGGCCACCGCCGAGGGCCCGGCCGTCTGGTTCGACCCCACCGAGCTGGACGAGGCCGACGAGCGCGCCTTCGCCGCCTGGAGCGCCGACCCCGCCAGCCACAAGGTCATGCACAACGTCAAGGGCCTCATGCGGGTCTTCGGCGAGCACGGCTGGAGCATCGACGGCGTCACGATGGACACCGCCCTCGCCGCCTACCTGGTCAAGCCGGGCCGCCGCTCCTTCGCGCTGGACGCCCTGTCCGTCGAGTACCTGGGCCGCGACCTGGCCCCGGCCGCCGAGGGCGACGGGCAGCTGGCCTTCGGCGCCGACGACCGCGCCCAGGCCGACGCCCTGATGAACCAGGCGCGTACGGTCCTCGACCTCGGCGCCGCCATGACCACCAAGCTCGACGAGGTCGGCGCGGCCGGGCTGCTGCGCGACCTGGAGCTGCCCACCAGTGTGCTGCTGGCCCGGATGGAGCGCGCGGGCATCGCCGCCGACCGGGGCTGGCTGGAGCGGATCGAGCAGCAGTTCGCCGCCGCCGTCCAGCAGGCCGTCCAGGAGGCGCACGCCGCGGCGGGCCACGAGTTCAACCTCGGCTCGCCCAAGCAGCTCCAGGAGGTCCTCTTCGGTGAGCTGGGCCTGCCCAAGACCAAGAAGACCAAGACCGGTTACACCACCGACGCCGACGCCCTGGCCTGGCTCGCCGCGCAGACCGAGAACGAACTCCCGGT
This sequence comes from Streptomyces sp. NRRL F-5755, assembly GCF_001279365.1. Classification (NCBI taxonomy): domain Bacteria; kingdom Bacillati; phylum Actinomycetota; class Actinomycetes; order Kitasatosporales; family Streptomycetaceae; genus Streptomyces; species Streptomyces sp. NRRL F-5755. The sequence goes on from NZ_LGCW01000010.1 coordinate 17,849, forward strand.
GATCATGCTGCGCCACCGTGAGCAGTCCAAGCTGCGCACCACGGTCGAGGGCCTGATCAAGACGATCGCGGCCGACGGCCGTATCCACACCACCTTCAACCAGACCGTCGCCGCCACCGGCCGCCTCTCCTCCACCGAACCCAACCTGCAGAACATCCCGGTGCGTACGGACGAGGGCCGCGCCATCCGCCGCGGCTTCGTGGTCGGCGAGGGGTACGAATCCCTGCTGACCGCCGACTACAGCCAGATCGAGCTGCGCGTGATGGCCCACCTCTCCGAGGACGAGGGCCTGATCGAGGCGTTCACCTCCGGCGAGGACCTGCACACCACCGTCGCCTCCCAGGTCTTCTCGGTCGCCAAGTCCGAGGTCGACCCGGAGATGCGCCGCAAGATCAAGGCGATGTCCTACGGCCTGGCGTACGGCCTCTCGGCGTTCGGCCTGTCCCAGCAGCTCGGCATCCAGCCCGACGAGGCCCGCCGCCTGATGGACAACTTCTTCGAGCGGTTCGGCGGGGTGCGCGACTACCTCCAGGACGTCGTCGACAAGGCCCGCGCCACCGGCTACACCGAGACGATCATGGGCCGCCGCCGCTACCTCCCGGATCTGAACAGCGACAACCGCCAGCGCCGCGAGATGGCCGAGCGGATGGCGCTGAACGCCCCGATCCAGGGCACCGCCGCCGACATCGTCAAGGTCGCCATGCTGCGGGTGGACGAGGCGCTGCGGGCCGCCGAGCTCTCCTCCCGGATGCTGCTCCAGGTGCACGACGAAATCGTGGTCGAGGTGGCCCCGGGCGAGCGGGCGCAGGTCGACGAGCTGGTCCGCCGCGAGATGGCGGGCGCCGTGGAGCTGCGCGCCCCGCTGGACGTGTCGGTCGGCTACGGCGGCGACTGGGAGTCCGCGGCCCACTGATCCGGGCGTACGGCGTCTTCGGCCGGGTGCGCCCGGAGACGCCGCGTACGACCGCCTCCCGCCGCGTACGACCGCTTACGGCCGGGCGCCGGAGCGGTCGTACGCGGCGTTGCCGTCGGCCGGGGCCGCCCGCTCGCGGCGGTGCAGCAGCCGTGCCGTCACCGCGTACAGCGGCAGCCCGACGGCGAGGCCCGCGCCCGCGCCGAAGAGCACGGTCGGTACGTAGTCGAACCACGTCACCGCCATCTCCCCGAACTCGGCGCGGGCCCGCAGTGTCCGGTGCACGGCCCCGGCCAGCAGGCACACCGAGAGCAGCGCCACGGCCGGCAGCCGCCCGCCGGCCGGCTCCGGCAGCCCGGCAGGCGCCGCCGGGTCCGGCACCTGCCGCAGCGCCGTCCACAGGAACCAGCCGATCACGCCCAGGGCCAGCGCGGACGTGCCGTACTGGACGTAGGTGCACAGGGGGAAGCCCCCGACGGCCTCGTTCAGTACGGGGACCAGCCGGGTGCCCCACCGGCCCGGGTGCGTGAAGGCGTCCCAGACGATGTGGGTCAGCGCGCCCAGCACCGCCGAGACGTAGAACAGAGCCAGGTACGCCGCGAGCGGCCGGCCGCCCGTGCCCGGACGGCCGCGCACCACCGCGTAAACCCTGCCGCGCCAGGCCGCAGGCAGCAGCGCCACCAGTGGCTCGCGCAGCAGCAGCCAGCCGCCCACGAGGACGGCGGTGATCAGCACGTCCACGGTCAGCACGCCCGGTATCCCGTGCGTGAAGTCGCCGAAGAGCATGGCGCCGGGCAGCACGCTGTCCGCGAAGTAGGTGAGGTCCGGAGCGAACGATCCGGCGACGAGAGCCGAGGCGACCAGTGGCCCGCGCGCCTCCCCGGTGCGGCGCACCACCGGCAGCACGGCGGCAGCGTGGCTGAGTGTGAACGGCATTGCTCTCTCCCTGATCGTTTAGGATCAGTATGTCTGGCGTTGCGAGCAGTAGAAGCCCGCCGGAAGTTGTCGTAGTGTCACGTGAGTTGGGAGCGCCGGGGAGCGCGCTACGGCGCCGTGCGCGCGGTGGATCAACGCTGAGGGGACGGGCACAGATGGCAGCCACATTCGGGCGGCGGCTCCGCAAGGGAGCGGCCTCGACTGCGGTGGCGGCGCTCGCGCTGGCCGCCTTGACCGCATCCCAGGCCCCGGGAGCGGCCGAGACCAGGACCGGCAGCGAAACCAAGGATCCGGCGTCGGCCGGTGACACCCCCATCGACGGCGGCTCGCCGTACTACACCGACCTGCCGCCTCTCAACAGCCCGGTGCCGCCCGGCGGTTCGCACGGCTCCGGCGGCCCCGTCGTCACCGGCCCGGCCGAGGCGGGCATACCCGCCACCGTCCTGGACGCGTACAAGAAGGCCGAGGCCGGGGTCGCGCAGACGCAGCCCGGCTGCCGGCTGCCCTGGCAGCTGCTCGCCGCCATCGGCAAGGTCGAATCCGGCCACGCCCGCGGTGGCGCCGTGGACGCCGAGGGCACCACTCTCCAGCGGATCACCGGCCCGCAGCTGAACGGCAAGGGCTTCGCGATGATCGCCGACACCGACCACGGTGTCTTCGACGGCGACACCACGCACGACCGCGCGGTCGGCCCGATGCAGTTCATCCCCTCGACCTGGTCCAAGGGCGGCCCGGACGGCAAGGGCTGGGGCGCCGACGGCAACGGCGACGGCCTCAAGGACCCCAACAACATCTACGACGCGGCCCTCGGCGCCGGCCGCTACCTGTGCGCCAACGGCCGCGACCTGGGCACCCAGGGCGATCTGGACAAGGCCGTCCTCGGCTACAACCCGTCGCGGGAGTACCTGAACACGGTGCTGTCCTGGCTCGCGTTCTACCGCAAGGGCACCCACGAGGTCCCCGACGGCAAGGGCCTGCTGCCGGTCCACCGCAGCCCCGTGGGCAGCGGCAAGGGCGTCGGCCCGGCCCCGGGCGCCGGGCCCACCCCCGGCCGTACGACCGGACCGGGCGCGGGCCGGAGCGGCAACACGGCCCCCAAGCCGGGCGGCAACGGCAGCGGGAAGCCGGGCGGCAGCAAGCCGACGACCCCGCCCAGCACCCCCGGGCCCAAGCCCGGCGACCCGACGAAGCCGCCCACCACGCCCCCGACCAAGCCGCCGACGAAGCCCACCCCCGCGCCCGTCGCCGCGCTGGAGCAGGCCGGCGCCAAGGACCTCACCGCCACTGCGGGCGAGGACTTCGGCCAGATCGTGCGCGTACGGGCGAAGGACACCGCGGGCAAGCCGGTCGCGGGCGTGCCCGTCGAGTTCCGTATCGTCGGCGAGACCGGCGCCCGCTTCCCGGACAAGGCCGACCACGTCACCGTACGGACCGGTGCCGACGGCATCGCCACCGCGCCCCGTATCAACGCGGGCGACAAGGCGGGCAGTTTCACCGTCCGGGCGACCGCGGTGGGCCGCAAGGTGCCCGCGTCCGAGGTCGGCGCCACCGTCAAGGCCAAGCCGGTGCCCGCCCCCAAGGCCGACGCGCTGGCCCGTACGTCCGACGCCAAGCTGACGGCGAAGGCCGGCACCGCGTTCGCCGAGGGTGCCGTCGAGGTCAAGGCCACCTACCAGGGCAAGATCGCGGCGGGTGCCGCGGTGACCGCGACCATGGTCACCGACGACCCGAAGCACCCCGTCGAGAACGACAAGGGCCCCTACTTCGCGGGCGCCGAGGACAAGGGTGCAGGCAAGGACGCGGACAAGGAGAAGCGGGTCCGCAGCCTGACACTCAAGACGGGTGCCGACGGGCTGCTCAAGCTGCCGGAGATCCGCACCGACCAGCACGCGGGCACGTTCCTGCTGCGTCTGACCACCGCCGACGGCGCGGTCCTGACCGTCGAGCTGACCGTCACGCCGTAACCACCGCGCCACCGCATCGCACCACACAGCCACCGCCGTCCCGCTCCCGCCCGAGCCGGACGGCGGTGGCGGTTTTGCCGCCGGACGGCCGGGAGCTGTCGGTGCAACGTGTTCTCATCTGCGCCGCCCGTTGCTACGGTGCCCCCGCCCCTGACGCCCTATCAGTTCACCGGAGCCCGCGACACGGCACGCGCCCGGCCCCGGGCGCACGGCACGCCGCCCCGCACCGCGGCTCCCCGGGAGGCCGAGCATGCGCGCATTGACAGCCGCCGCGATCGGACTGGCCGCGGCCTTCGCCCTCGTCCTCGCCGTCACCGCGGCCGGCGCGCCCAGTGGCGAGACCTCCCCGGAACCGCTGCGCACCACCGTCCCCGCACACCCCTGAGGGAGGGACGCCGCCGCCATGCGACGCAAAGCCAGCCTGGTCCTGCTCGCGTTCGCCGTCTTCTTCGCCGCACTGTCCCCGCTGCTGCGCTGGTACGCCTTCCCGCGCCTCGCCAAGATCCCGCCGAACCAGTACCGGACCACGGTGCTGGAGGCGAAGCCCGCCACCCTCCTCGACTACGGCACGATGCGGGCCCGGCAGGTCCCCAAGATCTCCATCGTGCAGACGCTCAAGGGCAACGTCGAGGAGTCCGAACGCATCGAGAAGACCGCCGGCCGGGACGTGGTGGTCTGGGACGCGCTCTCGCACGTCGCCGGACCCGACGGCAAGATGGTCTCCCAGATCCCCGAGCGCTACATCTTCGACGCCCACACCCAGGAACCCGTGCACGCCACCGGCGAGATGGTCGACGGCGATCCCGTACGGCGTACCGGCATCGAGTACAAGTGGCCGTTCCTCACGGAACAGCGGGACTACGACTACTTCGACGCGCAGACCCGCACCAGCGCCCCCATCCACTACAAGGGCGTCCGCACCTTCCGCGGCCTGGACGTCTACTACTTCGAGCAGACCATCCCCTGGACCAAAGTGCCCTTCCCGAAGAAGCTGCCGGTACAGGGCATCACCTCGGAGGCCGTCGCGCAATCCGGCACCACCCGGTGGTACAGCACCAAGCGGATGTTCTGGGTGGAGCCGGTCACCGGCGCGCCCGTCAACGGGGAGGAGATCCACCGGGAGGAGCTGCGCGGCGGCGCCCTCGTGCCCGGCGGCAAGGTCACCGCCTTCTCCGGGCACGTGAAGATGCGGCCGGACTACGTGACCGCCACGGTCGACCTCGTCACCTCCCAGCGCCGGCTCGTCCTGCTCCTCACCAGCTACCTCCCGTGGGGCTTCCTCGCCCTCGGCGCCGCGCTCCTCACGCTCGGCCTGGTCCTGGAGGCCCGCGGACGGCGCCCGGAGCAGCGCGGTACGGAACCGGACCGCTCCGAACGGGTCAGCCCCGCCTGAGCCGCGCCGTCGTATGCCGGGTCGGCTGCGCGCCGGCCGGGTCCTCCGGCCAGGGGTGCTTCGGATAGCGGCCGCGCAGCTCGGCCCGTACGGACCGGTAACCGTCCCGCCAGAAGGACGCCAGGTCGGCCGTCACGGCGGCCGGGCGCCCGGCGGGCGACAGCAGATGGACGAGTACGGGCACACGCCCGTCCGCCACCCGCGGGGACTCCTGCCAGCCGAACAGCTCCTGGAGCTTGACGGCCAGCACCGGCTGCTCGCCGCCGTAGTCCACCCGTATCCGCGACCCGCTCGGCACCTCGATACGCTCCGGCGCCAGCTCGTCGAACCGCACCGCCGCACCGCTCGCCCACGGCAGCAGCCGGGACAGCGCCTGGCCCGCGTCGATCCGCTCCAGATCGGCGCGCCGCTTCGCGCGGCCCAGCTCCACGCCCAGCCATGTGTCGAGCCCGGCCAGCAGCGCCGCGTCCGACACGTCCGGCCACTCGCCGCCCAACTCCCGGTGCAGGAACGCCATCCGGTCCCGCAGCGCCCGCGCGCCGTCGGTCCAGCGCAGCAGCCCCGGGCCCTCCCGGCGCAGCCCGTCCGCCAGCGCTTCCCGTACGAGGCCAGGGGCGGGGGAGCGCAGCGGGCGGGCGACCAGTTCGACGGCGCCGAGCCGCTCGACGGAGCGGGCCACCACGTCCCCGTCGGCCCAGTGGACCTCCTCGCCCGCCGCGTACAGCGCCCCGGCCGCCGTCCGCGCGGTGTCCTCGTCGATCTCCGCCGCCAGCCGCACCCGCGCGGACGCCGCCGCCACGGGCCGGTCGGCGACCGCCACCGCCAGCCACGGCGCGCTCCGCAGCCGCGATCCGTCCCCCAGTTCGGCGCCGGTACCGGACGCCATCAGGAACGCGCCCGCGCCCCGGGCCCGCGCCACCCGCTCGGGGAACGCCAGCGCGGCCACCAGACCGGCGGCCGCGTCGTCGGAGCCCTGCGCCGCCTCGGGGGCGGGTTCCGTACGTGTGCCGCCCGTGCCCGCCACCGCCGAGGCCAGCCTGCGGGCCTCCTGGCGCCAGCGGGCGCCGTACGCGTCCTGCCCGCGCCGGGCCGTACGCCACGCGGCGGCCAGATCGTCCCCGTACTCCCGCGGCGGCTCCTCGCTCAGGAGCGCGACCACCTCCGCCGCGCGCCGGTCGCCGATCCGGCGCGCGCCGTCCAGCAGGGCGCGCGCGAGGCGCGGGTGCAGGCCGAGCCGGGACATCCGTACGCCACGGTCCGTGACCCGGCCGTCCGCGCCCACCGCGCCGATCGCGGTCAGCACCTCGCGCGCGGCGGCCAGCGCGCCCGCGGGCGGCGCGTCGAGCAGAGCCAGACCGGCCGCGTCCGGATCACCCCAGCAGGCGGCCTGCAGCGCGAACGCGGTGAGGTCCGCGACCTTGATCTCCGGCGCCGGGAAACGCGGCAGCCGCGCGTCCTCGCCCTCGGACCAGCAGCGGTAGACCGTCCCCGGCGCCTCGCGCCCCGCCCGCCCCGCACGCTGCCGCGCCGACGCCTGCGAAGCCCGTACGGTCGTCAGCGCGCTCAGCCCGCGCGCGTGATCCGTACGGGGCTCCCGCGCCAGCCCGCAGTCCACGACCACCCGTACGCCCGGCACCGTCAGGCTCGACTCGGCCACCGACGTCGCCAGCACCACCCGCCGCCCGGAGCCGCCGGACAGCACCGCATCCTGTACGGCGGCCGACGCCCGCCCGTGCACCTGCAAAACCTCGGTGCCGTCACCCGCCACATCGCCCAACTGCCCCGCCACCCGCGCGATCTCCCCCACGCCCGGCAGGAAACAGAGCACATCGCCCGAGCGCTCGCGCAGCGCCCGCCGCACTGTCGCCGCGACGTGCCCGAGCAGCGCCGGATCGACCCGCATGCCGTGCGCGGGCCGCACCGGCCGCTCCGGCGGCGCCCAGACGACCTCCACGGGGTGCGCGACCCCCGCCGCCTCCACCACCGGGGCCGGGCCGCCGTCCGCGCCGCCCCCGCCCAGCAGCCCGGCCCAGCCCGCCGCGTCCGTCGTCGCCGAGGCCGCGATCAGCCGCAGCTCCGGACGGAGCGTGGCCCGTACGTCCAGGAGGAAGGCGGCGGCGGTGTCGGCGTCCAGGTGCCGCTCGTGGCACTCGTCCAGCATGACCGCGTCGACACCCGACAGTTCGGGGTCCCGCTGCAACCGTTGCAGCAGCACACCGGTGGTCACGACCTCGACGACCGTACGGGGGCCCACCCGGCGCTCGCCGCGCACGGTGAAGCCGACCCGTTCACCCACCTGCTCACCCAGCAGCCACGCCATCCGGCGGGCGGCGGCGCGGGCCGCGATCCGGCGCGGCTCGGCGACGATCACCCGGCAGGGACCGGTGGGGGCCTCCGCCCCGGTCAGACCGGCCAGGGCCAGCGGCACCAGCGTCGTCTTGCCGGTGCCCGGCGGCGCACACAGCACCGCCGCGCCATGCCCGTCCAGCGCTTCCTGGAGCGCGGGAAGGGCGGTGCGTACGGGGAGCTGGGCGAGGGCGTCGTGGCGGATCACGTCACCAGTTTCCCGGACCGGGCTGGGATGGTGGTTCCCGGACCGGTCTGTGACGGCCGGTGGTGGATCGGTCCGTGGGGTGGTTGGGGCCGTGGTGGTTGGGGCAGTGCTGGTCGGGGTCGGCCATTCCGTACCGGCCGGTCCCGACCCGACCGGCACCAGCTGTTCCGTACCGGCCGGTGCCGAACCGTTCCTCCGGTCAGTCCGCCACGCAGACGAAGATCGCCGTACCGGGGATCAGGTTCCCGCGCAGCGGCGACCAGCCACCCCACTCCTGGGAGTTCCACTCCGGCCACTCCGGCTCGACCAGGTCCACCAGCCGGAAGCCCGCCGCGATCACGTCCCGCACCCGGTCGCCCAGCGTCCGGTGGTGCTCCACGTACACCGCGCGGCCCGTCGCGTCCTGCTCCACATAGGGCGTGCGGTCGAAGTACGACGCGCCGACGCTCAGCCCCTCCGGGCCCGGCTCGTCGGGGAAGGCCCAGCGGATGGGGTGGGTCACCGAGAACACCCAGCGCCCGCCCGGCCGCAGCACCCGCCGCACCTCGCGCAGCACCCGCACCGGATCGGCGACGAAGGGGATCGCCCCGTACGCGGAACAGGCCAGGTCGAAGGAGGCGTCGCGGAAGGGCAGCGCGCCGGCGTCCGCCTCGACCAGCTCGACCGGCACCGACACGCCGGGCGCCGGGCCGTCGGCCTCCGCTCCCGTACCGATGCGCAGCGCGTGCTGAAGCTGGCGGTGCGAGAGGTCGAGCGCCACCGGGCGGGCGCCCTGCGCGGCCAGCCAGCGCGAGCACTGGGCCGCACCCGCCCCGATCTCCAGGACGCGCTGTCCCTTCAGTTCCGCCGCCGGCCCCAGCAGCCCGGCCTCCGCCTCGTCCAGCCCCTCGGGACCCCACACGAAACGGTCGTCCCCCAGGAACGCGCCGTGCTCGTTCTGGTACTCGTCCGCGTTGCGGTCCCACCAGCCACGGCTGGCCCGGCTGCTCTCCGTGTCCGAGGCGGCACGTCGTGTCGCCTCCGGCTCGTACTCTTGGATCATCGCGCCCGTCGTCGTACTCTTCGCTGAGCTTGTGGCCGCCGGTCTCGGCGAGGCCCCGTTGGCCTCGCGGAACATGGCGTGTGCCGGTTATGGGGCGTTCCGCCCCGGGTGTGCGCCTTCGCGCATTGACCGTGTCCGGCTGCCCCCGTATGCTACAAGTTGCGCTGCGGGCCTGCGCACCTCAGACGGAGCAGGTCGCGCTCGCATCTGTATGTATGTCCCCTCGGTTTTCGGGACGCTGCCGGGGCTTCGGTTGGTTCGAAGTTCCTCGGTTCACGCGTCCCTGACGCTGTCCGGTCTTATGCAGAAGCGATACAGGCTCCCGGCGTAGCAGTACCTACGACTTCAATGTCCGTACCGGAGCCCTTTCCCACATGACGAGCAGCACCGAGACCACCGCCACCACCCCGCAGGTTGCGGTCAACGACATCGGTAACGAGGAAGCCTTCCTCGCCGCGATCGACGAGACGATCAAGTACTTCAACGACGGCGACATCGTCGACGGCGTCATCGTGAAGGTCGACCGGGACGAGGTCCTGCTCGACATCGGTTACAAGACCGAAGGCGTTATCCCGAGCCGCGAGCTCTCGATCAAGCACGACGTCGACCCCAACGAGGTCGTCGCCGTCGGTGACGAGATCGAGGCCCTTGTTCTCCAGAAGGAGGACAAGGAAGGCCGCCTGATCCTCTCGAAGAAGCGCGCCCAGTACGAGCGTGCCTGGGGCACCATCGAGAAGATCAAGGAAGAGGACGGGATCGTCACCGGTACCGTCATCGAGGTCGTCAAGGGTGGTCTCATCCTCGACATCGGCCTCCGTGGCTTCCTGCCGGCCTCCCTGGTCGAGATGCGCCGCGTGCGCGACCTGCAGCCCTACGTGGGCAAGGAGCTCGAGGCCAAGATCATCGAGCTGGACAAGAACCGCAACAACGTGGTCCTGTCCCGCCGTGCCTGGCTGGAGCAGACCCAGAGCGAGGTCCGCCAGACCTTCCTCACCACCCTCCAGAAGGGCCAGGTGCGCTCCGGCGTCGTCTCCTCCATCGTCAACTTCGGTGCCTTCGTGGACCTGGGCGGCGTCGACGGTCTGGTCCACGTCTCCGAGCTGTCCTGGAAGCACATCGACCACCCGTCCGAGGTCGTCGAGGTCGGCCAGGAGGTCACGGTCGAGGTCCTGGACGTCGACATGGACCGCGAGCGCGTGTCCCTGTCGCTCAAGGCGACCCAGGAAGACCCGTGGCAGCAGTTCGCCCGGACCCACCAGATCGGTCAGGTCGTCCCGGGTAAGGTCACCAAGCTCGTGCCGTTCGGTGCGTTCGTCCGCGTGGACGAGGGCATCGAGGGCCTGGTCCACATCTCCGAGCTGGCCGAGCGCCACGTGGAGATCCCGGAGCAGGTCGTCCAGGTCAACGACGAGATCTTCGTCAAGGTCATCGACATCGACCTGGAGCGTCGCCGGATCTCGCTGTCGCTGAAGCAGGCCAACGAGTCCTTCGGCGCCGACCCGACGGCGGTCGAGTTCGACCCGACCCTGTACGGCATGGCCGCGTCCTACGACGACCAGGGCAACTACATCTACCCCGAGGGCTTCGACCCCGAGACCAACGACTGGCTGCCGGGCTACGAGGCCCAGCGCGAGGCGTGGGAGACCCAGTACGCCGAGGCGCAGCAGCGCTTCGAGCAGCACCAGGCCCAGGTCATCAAGTCCCGCGAGGCCGACGAGCAGGCTGCGGCCGAGGGCGCGGCGGCCCCGGCGGCCGGCGGCAACGCCGGTGGCGGCAACGTCTCCGGTGGCTCGTACTCCTCGGAGTCGACGGACAACTCCGGCGCCCTGGCGTCGGACGAGGCCCTGGCCGCGCTGCGCGAGAAGCTGGCCGGCGGCCAGAGCTGAACGCGTCAGCCGGTAGGCGCTGACCGGGTTTCCGGCAGCGGCCGGTAGGACATGGAAGGCCCGCTCCCTTCGGGGGCGGGCCTTCTTCGTGTTCGGGGGTGGGTGGTTGGAGGCAACGTTCGCGGGGGTGGGGGCCGGGTTATCCGACCGGGACGCCCGGAGTGGCGATTCCGCGGCCGCCGGTGACCTTGTTGTCGGCGGTGATCGTCACCGGGCAGCCGGCCGCCTGGTAGTTGGTGATGTGGAAGCCGTAGCGGTCGGGGCCGGTCGCGCCGCTGAGGTCGGAGCGGTTGTTGCGGAAGACCGTGCCGCAGCCCCAGCCCGGCTGCTGGCTGTGCGTCTCGTAGCCGTTGTTGCGCGTGTGCCTGCCGGTGTTGTCCTCCACCAGGACCTGGTTGCCCTTGATGTCGGCCCATGAGTCGTCGTAGTGCGCCCCGGTCAGCCCACTGCCGTCGAACGTGTTGCCGATGATCTTCGCGCCGGTCGTGCCCTCCTTGATGTCGATGTTCTCGCCGCCGACGCCGGGCCCGATCGTGTTGTGCAGGATCTGCACGTTGTCGCTCCTGTCCCCGGTGCCGCCCGCGCTGCCGACGTACACCCCCTCACCCATGCCCCGGCCGTCCCGCCCGGTTTCGTAGATCTTCGAGTTCTTGAGGACGCCGTCCCTGCTGGACTTACGGAAGTGCACGCCCTCCATGTCCAGCCCGTGCACGGTGACCGAGTCGAGAACGACGCCCCGCGCCGCGTCCGCCACGATGCCCTTCTGGCCGCCGGTGACGGTGATGCCCCGGACCGTCCAGTACGAGGCGCCGTCCAGATGCAGCCCGTAGCCGCCGCCCGCGCTCAGGACGGCCTTGGCGGAGCCGGTGAGGGTGATCCGCGAGGAGGCGCCGGCCGCGGTGGTGGCCCGGAAGTTGCCCTTGTACGTACCGTCCGCGAGCCGGATGGTGTCGCCCGGCCTGGCCTCCGACAGTGCGCTCTTGAGCTGGGCCGGGGTGGAGACGTCGATGGTGCGGGCGGTGGTGGGTGCGGCGGCGGTGGCGGGGGCGTTTCCGTGGGCCGTGGTGGAGGTGGCCAGTAGGGCGCCGATGGCCAGCAGGGCTGCGGTGGTGAGTGGCCCAGGGGATCGCTTTCGCATCTGTGTGCCTTCCTGTACGTGAACGGGGATCGTCAGCGTGAACAGGGAACGGAGGTGAAGGTAGCACTTGTCGATGGGTGGTCAACCTCTCGGTCAAGGTGGGGCGTTGGGGTTCCGCGGTGCCGGAGTGAGGCGCCGTCGCGGGCATCCCTGGGGCGCGGATTCACGTCTTATCGGTCGACACGGTCCATAAGCATGAGGACGGGTATTCATACGGGGGTATGGACATGTCAGGGTTTGAACCAGGGGATTTCAAGCGACGTGATTTCCTGCGCGCCGTCGGCGTCACCGGCGGCGCCGGGGCGATGTTCGCCACGATGGGCGCGCTGGGACTGGCGCCGACCGCCGAGGCAGCCGCAGCCGAACCGGCCTTCACCGCGCCGCGGGCGAGCGACTTCACGCTGACGGGAAAGGCCGCCGCCAAGATCGTGATCGTGGGCGGCGGCATCGCGGGCCTCGCTGCGGCGTACGAACTGGGCAAGGCCGGATACGACTGCACCGTACTGGAAGCCCAGGACCGGACCGGTGGGCGCAATCTGACCGTCCGGGGCGGCGACGCGGTCGTCGACACTTACGGCACCCAGCAGACCGCGCGGTTCTCCGACGGCCACTACATGAACACCGGCCCCGCCCGCATCCCGCAGTGGATGATCACACTCGACTACTGCCGCGAACTCGGCGTACCGCTGGAAGTGTTCACCAATGTGAACGCGAGCGCGTACATCCATACCTCGCGTACCTCGGGTACGGCGTCCGGCGGCGGCCCGGTCCGCTTCCGTACCGCCAAGGCCGACATGTACGGCTACGTCTCCGAACTCCTGGCCAAGGCCACCGACAAGGGCGCCCTGGACAAGGAGCTGACCGCCGACGACCGCGAACGACTCCTGGAATTTCTGCGGGACTTCGGCGACATCGGCGGGCGGGTGACCGGCGATCCCGCCAAAAGCTGGCGCTATACGGGCAGTACGCGGCGCGGCTACCGCGTGGACCCCGGCGCGGCCGGCACACCCGGCACGGTCCTCGGCCCGGTCCCGTCCGTGTCCGACGTCCTCGCCAGCGGCGTCGGCCGCGCCTTCTCCTTCGAGTTCGGCTACGAACAGGCGATGCTGATGTACCAGCCGGTCGGCGGCATGGACCGGATACCGCGGGCACTCACGCGGGCGGTGGGCGAGCGGAAGATCCATACGGGCGCGGTGGTCACCCGTATCACCGAGAAGACCGACGGCGTCACCGTCACCTACACCCACCAGGGCCGCACCCGCACGCTCGACGCGGACTACTGCATCGCGGCGATGCCGCCCCACCTCCTCGCCCGCGTCCCGCACAACCTGGGCGGCGCGGTGCAGAGCGCGCTGGAGGCGTGCAAGCCCGAGTCGGCGGCGAAGCTCGGCCTCGAATACCGCAGCCGGTGGTGGGAGGACGATCACCGGATCTACGGCGGGATCACCAACACCGACCTGGACGTCGGCGTCATCTGGTACCCGTCGTACGCCTTTCATGCGGAGCGCGGCGTCGTCATCGGCTACTACAACTTCGGGCGGGACGCCGACGCGTACGGGAAGCTGTCGCCGAAGGAGCGCGAGCGGCGCGCCGTCGCGCAGGGTGTCAAGATCCACGGGCCGAAGTACCGTACCGAACTCCTCAGCTCCTTCTCCCAGCACTGGCGCCTGATGCCGCACGTCGAAGCCGCCTGGCACAGCCTGGAGGGCGGCCCGGACGCCGCCCGCTACGCCGCTCTCAACAAGCCCGCCGGCCGCGTCTACTTCGCGGGCGATCACCTCAGCCACACGGTCGCCTGGCAGCACGGGGCGTTCGCGTCGGCGCGGAAGGTGGTGGGGGAGGTGCATGGGAGGGTGCTGCGGGGGTGAGGGGTTGGTGGGTGGTGGGTGAGATGGGCGGTGAGTGAGGTAGGTGGGGGTG
>NZ_LGCW01000011.1:0-31309 GCF_001279365.1 Streptomyces sp. NRRL F-5755
CACCCACCCCCTCCCCACGCCCATCCCGGCCACCTCCCACCGCACCGCCACCTGGCGCGTGTGCGTGGCGTCCTGGCGCGTGCCGCTCGGGATGCACATCGAGACGCGGGAGGTCCGGGCCGAGTGGGGGTGAGCGGTGCCGTACGCCCCTTGAGCGGCGGCCCCGGCAAATCAGCTGTCGCCGTGGCGCCGGGTGGCGCCGACGGCCTCGCATTTCCCTTTCGAAAAGCCGGCCCAGTGCCATCGCGGGATGAAACAACAGGACTGCGCGGCAGGAGGAAATAGCCGGGGAGGTATACGAACAGCTGCGGGCCGGTTCGGAGGTCGACGACATCAAGCACCTCATGCCCGGCCGATCCGGACCGCGAAATGCGTACGTGCCCCGAATCCTAGAGACCGCCGGGTACGTCAACGATTTCCACCCGGACGAACGCCGTCCTCTCCCACCGCATCCGCTTCGGCGCACCAGACTCGACGGGCTTCCCATTCGTCCGGCACACCGGGCTCCGGGCCCGTTACTCCTTCGAGGCTCACCGCGAACTCGTTCCAGAACTAGCCCACGCAGAGCGGCAGAAGGCTCACCCGCTCCACGGCGGCGTGCTTCCGTGCGCCCTTTTCGTGTGCTGTCGCCGAGGGAATGCTCAGCAGGACGAAACTCCGGGGCAGTCGCAGGAAAGGGAGCCGCAATGGGTTCGCACGGGAAGCCACCGCCTTCAAACCCCCAGCCGAAACAGCCGTCGCCTCGCGACAGTGACGGTCAGCATCCGGATGTCGCCAAACCCGGGGGCGGGAAGCACCGGTGACCGGCGTCGGTCGGCAGCACGCCAAGGCCGTCCGGATTCTCGACAGCTCGGGCGCTTTCGAACGCCCCTGGATGCGCGAAGCCTTCCATACGGTTCCGCGCCAGGAATTCGTACCGGACACCGTGTGGGTGTGGCACGCCGAGGACGACCGCTACCACCCGCTGTCCCGCGTGGACGACGAGGAGCGGTGGTCCGAGCTGGTGCACCACCCCACCTTGCCCGTCGTCACGCAGGTCGACGACGGCCGCCCCGCGCCGTCCGACGGTACGGGCGAGCTGCCCACCAGCTCGATGAGCGCCGCCAACGCCGTACTGACGATGCTCACCGCCACCGACCCGGAGCCCGGCAGCCGGGTGCTGCACATCGGTACGGGCACGGGCTATGACTCCGCGCTGCTGTGCGAGCGGATCGGCGACAGGAACCTGGTCACCATCGAGGTCGACTGGTCGCTCGCCGAGGCCGCCCGGGAGCGGCTGCGGCGTCTCGGCTACCGGCCGCGCGTCGTGTGCGGGGACGGCGAGTTCGGGCAGCCGCAGGACGCGCCGTACGACCGCGTCCTGTGTACGGCGTCGCTGTCCCGCGTCCCCTTCACATGGATCACCCAGTCCGCCCCGGGCGGACGCATCGTCGCGCCGTGGAAGACCACGTTCCAGCCCGCCGGCCTGGCGGTGCTGAGCGTCGACGCCGACCGCCGCAGCGCGTCCGGCCGGTTCGGCATGCCGCTGACCTTCATGGATCTGCGCGGCCAGCGCCGCCCGGACAACCCGCTCCCCCGCGTCTACTCGACCGCGCGCTGGGAGGAGAGCCGGCACGGCACCGCCACCCTCCCCCCGGACTTCCTCGACGACTTCCACGCGCGCTTCGCCCTCGGCCTGCGGCTGCCCGGCGTCCACGCGACCCGCACACCCGCGCCGGACGGCTCTCCCGCCTGGTGGCTGGCCACGGACACTTCCTGGGCGTACCTCTGCGCCGGGGAGACGTTCCAGTGGGGCCCCCGGGATCTGGCCGGGGAGGCCGAGCAGGCCCACGACTGGTGGCTCCAGGAGGGCAGGCCGGAAGTGTTCGACTTCGGGATGACGGTGGACGAGGACGGGCAGCGGACGTGGCTGGGCGCGCCGGACCGGCCCGTGGCGTGATCTCCGCGCCCCGGGCCGGCGGGCCTCAGGCCGTCACGGCCGGCTTGAGGACCTCCTCGCACCACTGCCGGAACGTGGTCGGGGTCGCGGACTCCGCGGTGCGCGGCTCCGCGTTGTCCATGCCCTGGTTCTTGGCGTCGAACATGTCGACCATGGCCTGTGCCATCGGGGCGGTGGTCCCGAACCCCGCGCGACCGCGGTGGTCCCGAACCCCGCGCGACCAAACCATCACGACACCCGCGGTACGTACGCCAGCCCATGCGCGCCCGCCTCGCCGCGCTTGGCGATGTTCAGCCGGGCGGTCAGTTGCAGCGTCTCCAGGTCGATGACATCGACGGTGGACGACGCGATGCACGCCACGTACGCGAGACGGCCGTCCGGTGACGAGGTGATGGTCAGCGGCGCGTGCCCCACCTCGACTCCGCCCAGCTCTTCACCGCTGTCGGCGGAGAACACCGTGAGGCGGCCCGGCGCGTGCCGTCCGAGCGCGGACTCCGGGTCGGATGCCATCCGCAGCTCGCCCGCGAGCAGCCGGCCCGTCGAGGTCAGGTGTACGGGTACGACGACGTGTTCCGTGGGCAGGGTGCGGACGACGGACGCCGTCCGGGCGTCGAGGACCTGGATACCGGCGTCCGGCCGGTCCTCGGCACCGGCGAGGACGGAACCGGCGTAGGGGGCGGCGACGAAGACCCGTGTGCCGTCGGCGGTGACGGCGAGCCCCTCGCTGCCCGGCACCTCGACCTTCGCCGTGAGGGCGCCCCGTTCGAGATCCACGACCGACACGAACGGGGCCTCCTTGTTGGTGGCGTATCCCGTCGTGCCCGCCGGGTCGATGGCGAACCAGTGCGGCCCGGGGGCGTCCGTGTCGATCCGGCCCACCGGCCGGCGGGTCTCGGTGTCGATCACCACGACGCCGCCCGGCCGGTCCGCCGAGCCCTCCACGCTGACGTACAGGCGGCGGCGTGCCGTGTCGAGCGCCAGCCCGTGCGGGCCGTGTTCCGGCGCGAGGTCGACGATCTCGACGACGCGACGGGTGGCGGGGTCGATGACGGTCAGCTCGGTGCTCCGGCCGCTGTTCGCGTGGTAGTAGCCCGAGTGGTACGTGCTGGTGCACCACAGCAGTCGCTGCGTCGGATCGAAGCACAGCTCGTGCGGCTGGGGCGGGACTTCCACCGAGCCGATGTGCCGGTCGGAGGCGGCGTCGAAGAACTCGACCGTCGGGCCGGTCTGGCTGACGACGGCCAGGACATCGCCGTCTCGGCCGACGCGCGGGGACTGCGGCATGGCGTACTCCTCGGGTGGTGCGGATGAGGCGTCACGCGGGTTCGCGGACCTCTTCACTCTCGGCTCGCGGCGGCCCGGCGAACAATGCAAGGATCGGCATCCAATCCTTGCCTCAGGCGTAAAAGCACAGCTCAGGAGCGTCATTGGATCTCAACCTGCTACGCGTCCTGGACGCTCTCCTCCAGGAGAACAGCGTGACCCGCGCCGCCGAACGGCTCGGTACGTCGCCCGCGGCGGTCAGCCGTACGCTGGCCCGGCTGCGCCGCGCCGTCGGCGACCCCCTGCTGGTCCGCGCGGGCCAGGGCATGGTCCCGACCCCCCGCGCGCTGGAACTCCGCGACGAGGTCTCCGCGTTGCTGCGCGGCTGCGACAACGTGCTGCGGCCCGGCGCCGGTTTCGACGCCGTGCACCTCCAGCGCACGTTCACCGTGCAGGCCACCGACCTGATCCTGGCGGGACTGGCCGGGACGTTGACCGAACGCATCCACAAGGAAGCCCCGCACGTGGACGTGGTCTTCCTGCCGGAGGCGGTGGAGGGCGGCCCCGCGTTGCGGCAGGGCTGGGTGGACGTGGAACTCGGCGTACTGGGGGCCCTCGACCCGGAGATCCGTACCCGGCCGCTGACCCGGATGACGCTGGTGGGCGTCGCCCGCAGCGGTCACCCGCTCTTCGACGGACGGATCGACGCCCGCCGCTTCGCCGCAGTCGGCCACATCGGCATCTCCCGCCACGGCAAACGCCTCGGCCCCATCGACACCGCCCTCGCGGACCGCGGCCTGCACCGCCGGATCGCCGTCGTCGTCCCGAGCCATACGAGCGCGATGATCCTCGCCCGGGACACCGACCTCGTCACCCTCACCCTCGCCGACTGGCTCCCCGGCACCATCCAGGCCCTGGGCCTGCGCACCTTCCCCATCCCCCTCGACCTGCCGCCCATCGAGTTCGGCATGGCCTGGCACCCACGCAACTCCGTCGACCCGGGCCACCGGTGGTTCCGGGAGCACTTGGCGGAGGTGGTACGGGGCAGTGGCGCCTAGGGGGCACCTTCAAAGATCGCCTTGCGTGATGGACCATGTTTGCCGTGGTGCGCCGTCATGAACTCCCCGATGATGAACGGGCCGTGCTGTCGCGGCTGTTACCCGAGTCCGGGGCAGCCGGCCGGCCCCGGGTGGATGACCGGGTGGTACCAAGCCACCCGTCACCATCACCTCACTCCTGCTCTGGACCTGACCCCTTGAAGACGATCTCCAGGGCGGGCAGGGCGCGTTGCCCGGGGAGGCCGCTGACGATGCCGCGTACCACCGAGCCACCTCCGGGCAAGAGCCGCGCCCGTCGGCCCGGCAGGCCGTCAGCGCGGAGGCGCCTGTTCCTGTCCGCCGTGATCCGTGCGGCGAATGCGCACCGTGCCGGTGTCCAGGTCCACCCGCACGGACGGGTCCTGCGCCGGCCTGACGTTCTTGCGCACGCGTTCTTGTTCCATGGCGCGCTTGACGGCCTGCGCTCCGGGTGAGCCCTCCTGGACCAGGTCGGCACCGATGGACGACAGGCGCTTGGTCTTGCGCCAGTAGATCCAGCCCCGGGCCTCCATCGCCAACAGCACACGATCGGCCAGGAACACCGCCGGGACCGCGAGCAGGACCAAGAACGGTAAGAACACACCCATGGGCTGGAGCCTACTTCGCTGATCCGGCCCGTGGCGCCTCCGCCGCATGGGGGAGGCGGCTCGTCCTCGGGTCTGATCCCTGCGCGCCGCGGACCCGGAACAGTGGTCCCCATGGTGATCAACGGGACGTGTGCGACTGCGGTGCGGACGGTGGGGGGCCGCCCGTGACGGTCTGGCTCATGTCGTTTCCGGCCTTCGCGTGTGCGCTGGCCCTGTTCGCCGTGGTGGAGAGCGTATGGCGGTGGTTGACGGGCCTGGGCTTGATTCCGTGGCTGCGCAGGCGCTCAGGGCCTTCGCTGTCGAGCATCGCCTTCGACGAATTCACGGCCGTGGTCAACGGGAACAAGGCGGCGGAGCTGAAGCAGCGGCAGGTGGAACTGCTGCGGCGGGACGACGAGAGCGACGGCGCGCCGCCTTGTTCCCGTGTTGACCTGACCGGTGGCACGGCGTTCATCGTGGTGCCGGAGGAGGCGTGCGGCCCGTGCGCTGAGCGGGACGATGTCCGTGGGGGCCGGCGGTGAGCCGCGGACCGGAGGGCACAGGCGGGCGATGGTCCCCGTGGTGGGGGCATATCGCGTGCTCGTGGGCGGCCGCGTTCGCCGGTCTGCACTTGTATTGGGCCGTCGGCGGTGAGGTAGGGCTGAGTATCTCCGCCGGTCCGCTGGCCGCCGAGCGCCCGCTGTGGTTCGTCGTGGCCGGCTTGTGGGGCGTGGGGGCGCTCTGTCTTCTCGGTGCCTTGCTGGGATGGCTGCTCGCCCACCCCGGGTTCCGTGGCGTCCCCGCTCTGCCGGTCAGGTGGCTGGGGTGGAGCGTCAGTGCCCTGCTGCTGGTCCGGGGCATCGGTGTCGAGGTACTTCTGCTGACCGGTACGGCGCCCCTGGACACTTCGGTGAGCGAGGAGCAGCGGGCCTGGACGCTGGCCCTGTGGAATCCCTGGTTCATCGCCGGAGGCCTGGCCTTCGGCCTCGCCGCCCTCCGATTCCGCAGCCGCGACCGTGGGGGACCGGCAGGTCGTCAACGGGACAGTTGACAGATCCGCACCGGGATCTTCCGAAGCAGCGACACTCGCTTCGTTCCTGCTCTGGGCGAGATCCGTTTGAAGACGGACCCTAGGGCACGCCCCACAGCCGCAGCTTCTCCGGGTTACGGACCACCCAGATCCGGGTGACGCGCCCGTCGGACACGTCGAACGAAGCAACGGTGGCGACGGCACCGGCACGCCGGGCCACCAGGCCCGGCACGCCGTTGACCGACCGTTCCAGAAGTTCGAGGCCCGGGGCCTTGTCGGCGATGGCGACCATGTACTGGGCGATGCGCGCGCCGCCCTCGACCGGGCGCAGGACGGTGCCGACCATGCCACCGCCGTCGGCGGTCATCACGGCGGCCGGGTCGAGGAGACCGACGAGGGATGCGATGTCCCTGGCCTCCCATGCCGCTTTGACGCGTCTCACCACGTCGGCCCGGTCGCCCGCGGTCTTGGGCGCGGTCGCGATCGCGGTCGCCGTCACCGGGACGTGCCCGCCGCTCACCCGCCGCCGGGCGGAGGCGGCCAGCTGCTTGCAGGCCGCCGGGGTCCGGCCGAGTACGTCGGCGATCTCGGCGAACGGGTACCGGAAGACGTCGTGCAGAACGAACGCCACCCGCTCGGCGGGCGTCATCGACTCCAGGACGACGAGAAAAGCCATGGCCACCGACTCGTCCAGAACGATCTGGTCGGCGGGATCGTTGGGGCCGGTGAGGCGGACGGGATCGTCGGCGCCCGCGTGATCCCACTCCCCGCGATCGGGCAACGGCTCCGGCAGCCACGCGCCGGCATAGCGTTCACGGCGGACCCGCGCCGAACCGAGCAGGTCCAGGCAGATGCGGCTGGTCACCGTCGTCAGCCAGGCGCCGGGGGACCGGATCTCCTGCCGGCGGCTCCGCGGCAGCCCGTACCAGCGTGTGTAGGCATCCTGTACGGCGTCCTCGGCCTCGGTCACCGAACCGAGCAGCCGGTAAGCGATGTTGATCAGTTGGCGCCGCTCGTCGGACACCCCGTCCGCGCCGCCCCCGGCAGTAACCATGCCTCCGCCCACCCCCACGCCTTACCTTTCGCAGGCCCGCGTCGTCGGACTGATGAGACCTTAATCGAGCGACTGCCCGAGGGCGGAAAAGGGGAATGCGACATGGCCGATCAGGCGACGGCGAACGCACCGCGCAGCGCCTCGTTCCTGCGGATCGCGATCACGCTCCAGACCCTGACCATCTTCCTTCAGGCGGTCTCCGCCGGACTGCTGCTGACCCTGCCCTACGGAGCGACGCTGCACAGCGTCGGGGCCCGTGTCATGTACGGGGCGTCGATGCTGTACGTACTCGCGGCGGTGCTGGCGTGGAAGCCGGGCGGTGGCCCGGTCCGGCCCGTGTGGCAGGCGTGCGGCTTTCTCGTGCTCGCCTCGATTCAGGTGATATCGGGCATCGCGCACGTACCGTCGGTCCATCTTCCGCTGGGGGTGGCGATGTTCGGGCTGAGCGTGCTGGCGTTGGCGCGGCGCTGATTCAGTTCGGGGGCTTCTCCCGCTCCTCCTCGGACAGCGCGTACACCGCCTCGTACAGCCCCTCCGTCAGCCTCCTGTGCGCGTCCCTCTCCTCGCTGCGCGACGGAGCCCCCAGCACCAGCCACTTCGCCTCCCCCAGCGCATGCGGGACATCGCCCAGCAATTTCCGCGTGACCAGGACCGAGTCCATCACCGGCACACGCCGTGCGCTCAGCAGCTCTTGCACGGCGTCCATGCCCCCTGCGGAGGCGTGTATTGGACGGCACTCCGCGGCCAGATCGGAGATCCGCGCCAAGCGCTCCGCGTCCATTCCCGGAACTTCCATCGATGACGCCCCGTTCATCCGGTCAGGCGGAGGTATGGATCAGCCCTCCGTGGTGCGATGCCCCCATGAAGCGCGCCGTCGAAGACACCAATCGCCGCATGCTGCGCGCCCGGGACGCGATGGGCCGGGCGTACGCGCAGCCGCTGGATGTGCCGACCCTAGCGCGGATCGCTCATGTGTCGGAGGCGCATTTCGCACGGCCGTTCCGCGTCACGTTCGGTGAGACGGCGTGCCAGGTCCGTGAGCTGGTGACCAAGGGGGCGATGGGCGGCTGGCTCAGCTTCGCCACGGACGACTGCCGCAAGACGTACGAGACGCTGCCGGCGCGCGGCGTGGAGTTCACCGAGGAGCCCACCGAGCGCCCGTACGGAACCGACTGCGGCCTCCGCGACCCTTTCGGCAACCGCCTTCGCTTCACCCAGCCGAAGCGGGGCTGAGGCCGGGACGGTCAGGGCTCGGGCCGCCCCCGAGGTGCTCTCAGGGTCGTCACTCCCCAGGATGACCGCCGACGCGACCGACGGCTGATTACTTCCGCCCGTCCCGTCACTACCTTCGATCGTCGGCACAGCGGCAACTGACTGACAGTGCCGTGAAGTTGCGAGAACCAGGCGATCAGGAGAGTGGGCATGGTGCGGAAGCGGCGCGCGGCCGGGCGTACGACCGGGCGTGGGAAGCGAGCCGGGGTGGCGGCCCTGAGCGCGGTCGTACTGGCCGGAGCCGGTACGGCCGTAGGCGTCGCCGGGACGGCACACGCCATGTCCGGCGGTACGCAGGTGCCCCGGCCCGGCGCCGCCCCCTGGCTCGCGACGCTGGCCGTGAAGGGGGACGGGCCGCTGCTGGACCGGGCGACGTGCGGTGGTGTGCTCATCGCGCCCGACCGGGTGCTCACCGCGGCCCACTGCCTGGCCGGCGGGGACGTACGCACACTGGAGGTGCACCTCGGTTCCTCGGTGCTGTCGAAGGACCCGGGCACCGTACGGGACGTCCGCGGCGCCGCCCTGCACCCGCGCTACAAGCTCCTGCCGTCCCCCGCCGACCCCACCAACCCGGCATATGCCTCCGCGGCCAACGACCTGGCAGAGATACGGCTCAGCGCGCCGGTACGCGGGGTCGAACCGCTGCTGGTCGCCCGGCACCGGCCGCGCCCCGGCACGCCCGTATCGATCTACAGCCACGGGCTGACGGCCGATCCGGCCACCTCCCCGCCCGGCCAGGACGTCCGCGGCGACGTACTGCGCCGCGGCGATCTCACCGTACGCACGCACCAGCAGTGCGCCGCCCAGGCGCCGGCGGCCGTGGACGAGGCGTCGGTCTTCTGCGCCCGCGATGTGCGCAACGAACATGCGGGCCGTACTCCCGCGGTGATGTGCTGGGGGGACAGCGGCAGCCCGCTGGTGACCTGGGGGCGGCGCGGCGGGCCGGAACTGGCCGGTATCTTCAGCTTTGCCGGGGAGGCGGCCGGAAAGCCGTGCCGTCCTGCGGACGCGGCGTTCGCCGACGTACCGGCGCTGCTGCCGGAGTTGACCGCCGGCGTACGCACGAAGGGCGAACGGTGAACCGACGACGGCAGAAGAAACTGGCCAACCGGCTGGTGGCGGCCGTGATGTTCGGCGAGACCCGCGAGGTCGCCGCGCTGCTGCGCGCCGGTGCGCAGCCGGGCACCGCGAACGCCGACGGTACGACGCCGCTGTACGCCGCGTCCGTACACGGCGACGCGGCCGCCGTCCGCCTGCTCCTGGCCGCCGGCGCCGCGCCGGACGCGGAGAGCGGGCACGGCTCGGAGGGCACCCCGCTGTGCGCGGCGGCGGCCTGGGGCCACCTCGATGCCGTACGGGAACTCCTCGCCCACGGCGCGGACCCCAACCTCCGCGAGGACGGCGGCACCGGTTACGCGCCGCTCGACTGGGCCACGAAGGAGTTCCAGCCGCACCCGGAGACGGCGGACCTGCTGGTCGCGGCGGGCGCGCGTCCCCGGGGCACCTGAGTCCAGCCCATCGCGGCACGGGGCCCAGCCCGTTACGGCTACGCCCCCGGCGCCACCGCCGCCAGCTCCTCCACCGATCCCGACATGATCGTCCGCACATGCTCCGTGATGTGCTCGACCGGCCAGTCCCACCAGGCCAGTTCCAGCAGGCGCGCCACATCCGCGTCGTCGTAGCGGCGGCGGATCAGCTTGGCCGGGTTGCCGCCGACGATGCCGTAATCGGGTACGTCGTCCACGACGACCGCCCCGGAGGCGATCACCGCCCCGTGCCCGATCCGTACGCCGGGCATGACCATGGACCGGTAGCCGAACCACACATCGTTGCCGACCACGGTGTCGCCCCGGCCCGGCAGCCCGCTGATCAGGTCGAAGTGGTCGGACCAGGAGCCGCCCATGATCGGGAACGGGAACGTCGAGGGGCCGTCCATCCGGTGGTTGGCGCCGTTCATGATGAACCGCACGCCCTCCCCGAGCGCGCAGAACTTCCCGATGACGAGCCTCTCGGGCCCGTAGTGGTACAGCACGTTGCGCGTCTCGAAGCCGGTCGGGTCGTCCGGGTCGTCGTAGTACGAGAACTCACCGACCTCGATCAACGGCGAGGTGACAAGGGGTTTCAGCAGCACCACGCGGGGCTGCTCCGGCATCGGGTGGATGACGTTCGGATCGGCGGGGACGAGGGGCATGGGGGCGGCCTTTCGGACGGAGGGCGGGACAGGGATCGGCCCCGGCATGATCCCAATCGGCACCGCCCCGGGCGACCGGATATCGCCTTGGCAGGTCCTCCCCCACCGTAATTGCCGACCCGGCAAGGAAAGTTGCCGTTCCGCCGCGCCCACCGCACCCTGATGCCTCCACCAGGGCCATCGACACGACCAGGGGGCACCACGATGACCACCAACCACAGCACCGAACCCGTACCGGCCACCGACGACACCGCGCCGAAGCCCAACCGCGTCCACCACGTCCGCGCCGGCGAACTCGACGGTCACACCGCCCTCAGCGGTCACACCGTCGGCTCGAAGCGGCTGTGGATGGGCCTGGTGGAGAACCCGCCGCTCAGCGCGACGGACAATCACCACCACGGCGACTCGGAAGCGGGGATCTATGTGGTCAGCGGCCACCCCGTCTTCGTCTACCACGACGGTGTACGAGAGGTACGGGTCGAGGCGGGCCCCGGCGACTTCCTGCTCGTCCCGCCGTTCGTCCCGCACCGCGAGGAGAACCCCGACCCGGACGAGCCCGTGGTCGTCCTCATCGCACGGACCACGCAGGAGCCGATCAAGGTGTCTGTACCTGAGCTGTACCGGCACGAGGTGGCGGACGCGTAGGAGGGGCGCGCTCGGCGCCAGGCCGGAAAGCGTCCATGGACATGGCCGCCTCTTTGCCCAGGAAGGCATGTGCCGGTTGCATGTGTGCTGCCGTACGGCATCTCACGGAGGGGGCATGGCTGTGCCAAGACCCAAGGTTCATGCGGCTGGACGGAGAATGTTCACCGGGCGGTGCGTGATACGGAGTGCGGCGGCGCTGTTAGGCGTCGCCGCACTTGTCGTTCCGGCGGTTCCCGCCGGGGCGGCGGGGACGGTGGCTGCCGCGGCGCCACCCGGCGGTGTGGAGCGGGTGCTCACCGGGGCCGGCGCGGTCTCCGGCCAGGGGCATTCCGCCGATGTGGACTCCAACCTGCTGCTGGCCGGAACCAATACGGCTGGTGGAAACGGCGCACCCGGTGCGGGGGGTGGCTGGTGGACCGCGTCCACGGCCGCCGAGGGCGGCTCGCCGCCGTACGCGGTGTGGGCCGGGCGGTTGGACGGTACCGGCGGGAAGAAGCTGATCAGCCCCGACGACGGACGCCACCACGTGCATCCGGTCACCGACGGGAAGACCGTGGTGTGGGCGGCCTACCAGGACCGGTGGTGCTACCTCCTGGCGCGGCCGCTCGACGGCGGGCCGGTACAGCAGCTGACCTCCAGCCAGGGCATCGGCTGCGCTTTCACCACACTGGGCGTCGAGGGAAAGACCGTGACCTACACGGATGTCGGCTACAAGAGCCGCACCACGCGCGCGGTGTACCTGCGGATGGGCGAGGGCGATCCGGTCAGCATCCCTCCCACAGGGGGCGGAAACCCGCGGACGACCTCGACGAGTGCCCCGTCCCTGCACAACGGCAGGATCGCCTTCAACGACTGCAAATACACCGGCAGCACCGGCACCCTCTGCCGGATAGCCGTCCTGGATGTCGCGACCGGCCGACGCACCGTGGTGGCCGACGCCAAACTCCCCTCGCCGACCGCCCTCACCTCCCGGTACGTCTACTGGCTGGAGGTGGAGGACGGAGAGACCACGCCGAGGGCGCTGCACCGGGCGAACCTGGACGGCTCGGACCCCCTCGTCATCAGCCCGGCCTCGGGCGAGGGTGCACTGATCATCGACGGCCTGACCACCTCCGAGGACGCGGTGACCGTAGCCGCACGAACCGTCGGTGGCACGGCGGACCCCAAGGCCGCGACCAAACTGTGGCAGTTCTCGCCGGACGGCACGCGCCGCGAGCGGGTCTCCTGCAACGCCGGCGACCAGGTCTCGCCCGCCTCCGCCGGCGCCCGGCAGGTGGTGTGGATCGACACGACCACCGGCGCACGCGATCTCGTGACACGCACACGGCCGGCCGGCACCTGCGGCTGACCTGGCCACGACCGGCGAACAACCAGCCGCCTCCCACGCCCCCGGCGGCAATGCCGGGGGCGTGCTGGGGCTGCCCGTGACCCGACGGCCGTAACACCGGGGGCCCTGCGCCTGCCCTTCAGAGGCTGCGGGCGACGATGTCGCCCTGCGCGGTCGTCGCGTGGATCTCCAGACCCGCGACGCCGTCGGCGTTCTTGAGCTCGTTGCGAATCCGGCCGTACGAGGTGCCGGCGTCCAGCGAGGCGGAGACGCCGCGGGCGGCGCCGACCGACACGTCCCCGACCTGGGTGCTCAGCACGAGCATGCCGCGGACGGCCTCGGTGATCCGGATGTCGCCCTTCTCGGTGCGGATTTCGGCGGGGCCGTTGAGGCGGCCGACCGACACGTCACCGGCGAGGGCGGTGAGGCGCACGCTCTCCGCCTCGTCCAGCTTGACCGCGCCGCTCGCCCCGTCGAAGGCGACCTCCCCGAACCGCCCGACGCCCCGGAACTCGGCGCAGGCCGCCTTCCCTTCGATACGGGACCCGGCGGGCAGCTGAACCGTCACCTCGACGGACCCGGAGGGCCCGAAGTACTGGTTCTTCGCCGCCGGCGCCGTGATCCGCAGGACGCCCTCCTCGTACCCGACCTCGACCAGCTCCGCCGCCTTGACGTCGCGCCCCTTCGAGGCGTCCGCGGGCCGCACCTCCACGGTGGTGTCGGCACGGTCGGCAGCGATGAACTGGACGCGCCCCGCGGGGACGTCGAGGACGGCGGAGACCGGGGCGGGGGTGGCGAACTTCTGCATCGTTCTCTCCTTTGCGCTTGCTGTTTCCGACGAGAGAAACGCTACGTTGCGTTCGCAGCCCTGGCAACGGCTTCGTTGCACCTGTTACCCATACGCCCAGGTCAGAACCATCATTTCATTGCAACCGATACGCTTTCAACGCAACGCCACCCCACCCACTCGTTGCATTGAACTGAGACTGAACGCTATGCTGACGCCCTCAAAGGAAGTACGAAGGGAAGTGCGCGATGCCGGGAGGCAGGCTCACCCAGCAGGAACGTCAGCAGATCGCGCTGGGGTTGGCCGACGGGCTCGCCTACGCGGAGATCGCCCGACGCCTCGAACGCCCCACCTCGACGGTCACGCGCGAGGTGATGCGCAACGGCGGCCCCACCGCCTACCGCGCCGACCTGGCCCACCGCGCCACCGAACGCCGCGCCCACCGGCGCCGGCAAACCGCGCCCCGCGGCCGGCCGGCGCCCCCGCAGACACACGGACGCGACGCGGATGCCGTGCGCGAGTACGAGGAGATGTTCACGACCCTCCTCATGCAGCAGGGCCTGCCGAAGATGATGTCCCGCGTGCTGACCTGCCTCTACACCACCGACGCGGGCAGCTGCACCGCGTCCGAACTCGTCCAGCGCCTCCAGGTCAGCCCGGCGTCCATCTCCAAGGCGATCACGTTCCTCGAAGCCCAGGGCCTCATCCGCCGGGAACGCGACGAGCGCCGCCGCGAGCGGTACGTGGTCGACAACGACGTCTGGTACCAGGGCATGATCGCCGCCGCCCGCACCAACGCGCAGCTCGCCGAGGCCGCGCGCCAGGGCGTCAGCGTCCTCGGCCCCGACACCCCGGCCGCCGCCCGCCTGGAAAACATCGCCCGCTTCGTGGACTTCGTCGGCGAGAGCATCGCCCGCGCAGCGGAACAGGCCCGGGAGATTCTGTACACGGACCCCGAGGAGGCTGCGGAGGGCGCGGACGCGCCGGGTTCCGGGCGGGGGTAGGTGGCGGGCGGGGTGCCGTTCCGGGGGCTCCGGCCGGTCGTGCCTTACGGCTGGGTGGTGGCGGTCCAGCGCGATCACGGCGACCGGGCCCAGCTGATCGTGGAGGTCACGTCGGAGCCCAGCGCCGAAACCGACCGCGTCGTCAAGCGCCGCCGCTACGCCGAGTACGGGGCGCCGCTGTACCTGCTCGTCGATCGGCAGCAGCGCGCCCTCACCTTGTTCGCCGACCCCGGCCGACTCGGCTACACCAAGATCACCGGGCCACTGCCGTACGGCGGCACTCCGCTGCCCCTCCCGGCCCCGTTCGACCTGACCCTGGACACCAGCGGCTTGTGACCAATGGCCTTGGCACGGGCCACCGACCGGGTTACTCCTTCTCGGGGTTCCGGCCCCCGGTGAACGGTCCATCCGGCGTCACGAACGACCCCATGCCGGGCGTCGTAATGATCAGCCCCTCTTCCCGGAGAGCGGCGGTGGCCTTCCGTACGGTGACGCGCGCTACGCCGAACTCCTGCTCAAGTTTCACCTCGGAGATCAGGTGGCGTGGTGGGTATTCGCCGCTGGTGATGCGCGACCGCACCACGTCGGCGACCTGCTCCCACTTCGAGCGCGGGCCCTCTGCCCGTGGCTGCTCGTTCCCCGTCCCCGCTCGTCGTGAGACGAAAGACCCAAGTCCTGGCTCGGTTTGAATCAGGCCCTCCGCCCGCAAACCGCGGTGGACCTTGTGGGCGGTGACAGCCGCGATGCCGAACTCCTCCTGCATCTGAAGCACCGATGGAACGCGTTCCCCAGGCGAATACGTACCGTCGGCAATCCGTTCACGGATCACATCGGCGACTTGGTGCCAGCGAGGCCGCTCCGGGGCAAAATCCATCACTGGAGCACGCTAAGCAAGCTACCCCATGCCAGGCGAGATACTCCGTACGAGGGAATCTATAGAATAGCTGCCGACAGGCATAGAACGCACATGTAGGCTTCCTGCACTAAAGCCCCGGCAGGTGCACCACCACCCCCGGGGCACGGCCAGCGCCACCCAACTACGAAAAGAGCGCCGACATGCGCCACCGTATCCGCCGATTCGCGGCAAGGGTGAGGGAACTCCTCGTGCCGACGCCGACTACGCCCTACACAACCCTCCGCGCCCCCGTACGCCCCACCGTCACCCCAACCGCCCGGCTCGCGCCACTGGCGGGACCCGCACTCGACCTGCCGTACGACGGCGACGCCTCCCCCCTCGTACGCCCGTACCTCGCCGCCTTCGAGGCGCGAGCCCACGAATGGCAGACCCGGCGCGACGCGCGCCTCCGCACGATGCTCGGGGAGTTCGCCGTATGAGCGAGAGCGCGAGGGAAGAAGAGAGGCCATCACCGGAGCTGCGTCTGCTGCCCCGGTCGCAGAAGGACAGGAAGCAGAGCCTCCTGTCGACGGACGGTGACGGATACGTGTCACGGTTCGCCGATGACATGGAGGCGGCCCAGCTCGACATGGGCACGGCGTTGCTCGACCGCGCCGGGGCGCTGCTCGCCAATGCCGACGCCTCGGCCGGTGAACTGCGCTACCTGGCCAACCGGTTGGTCGAGGCCCTGCACGATGCGCTGCGGGTGGCCGACAGCCGAGGCCGGCGGGTTCCCGGCCTTGGCGTGGGGGGCGGAAAGGAGGGCGTCGGCCGCTTGGCGGCGGCCGAGTGAGGGGACGTCAGGCCGTCACATACGTAAGGGACGGCCCGTAGACATACGTACGTACGGTCAGGACAGGGCGAGCCACGCCGCGCCGACGACGACCGCGATCGCGACGATCACGCCGACGATCACGCCGATGCGGGGGCCGGAGGACTGCTGCTGCGCCGCGGCCCGGCGGCCGCCGCCCTGGGGCGCGCCCTCGTCCACGAAGGCGCGGAACATCTGCGTGCTGCCGGCCGGGTCCTGGTTGCCGTTGGCCGGGTTCTGCTGGTAGTTCGCCATAGGCCAGGACCCTAGCGAACCGGGCATGCCCGGCACACCCCTGGGCCCCGTGCGTCACAGCACAGTTGCCGGGCGCGCGGGCCGTTTTCGCCAGACACCTTCCCGGCCCGCGGCGCCGATGGGTGAAGATCTTTCGCGCTCATGCCCGTCGGCGGCGCAGCATGGTCCGGAGGCGTGGCCCCGAACACCCCGGTGCCAGGCGGACCGAGCACGGAAGGGGCACGGCAGCGTGAACGCCGACAGACCGGACCTGTACGCGGCGCAGCACGCGCACTGGCAGCGGACTTACGACTCGCATCCCGGTATGTACGGCTACCAGCCCAGCGAACCCGCGCGCTACGCCGCCGCACTCTTCCGGTCCGCCGGAGCGCGGGACGTGCTGGAACTGGGGGCCGGACACGGCCGGGACGCCCTCCACTTCGCCCGCGAGGGCTTCACCCTCCAGGCAGTCGACTTTTCTGCCACCGGGCTGGGACAACTCCGGCGGGCGGCCGACGCGGAGGGGCTGACCGAGCGGGTGACCTGCACGTTGCACGACGTACGCAAACCGCTGCCGCTGCCGGACGCCTCGGTCGATGCCGCCTTCGCGCACATGCTGCTGTGCATGGCATTGTCCACCGCGCACATTCACGCCGTGGTCGATGAGGTCCGCCGCGTACTGCGACCCGGCGGAACCTTCGTCTACACCGTGCGCCACACCGGCGACTCCCATTACGGCACCGGCCTCGTACACGGCGACGACATCTACGAGCACGGTGGCTTCGCCGTGCACTTCTTCCCCCGCCGGCTGGTCGATTCCCTGGCCGAGGGCTGGCGGCTGGACGAAGTGCACGCCTTCGAGGAGGGCGATCTGCCGCGCCGCCTGTGGCGCGTCACCCAGCGAACGTGATCCAGCGAGCGTGATTCAGCGAACGTGATCCACCCGCCGGAGTCCGGCCCCGCTTCAGGCAGGCGCCCCGGCCCAAGCCACCAGCGCCGCGCGCCGCTCCGCACGCCGGTCCACGACCCCGGTCGTACGCGTCGCCCAGGCGACATGCCCGTCCGGCCGGACCAGCACCTCGGTCACGCCGTCCAAGTCCGGGTGATCGTCGCGGCCGGTGACGGTCACGGTGGTGACGCGTGAGCCCCAGCCCGCGGTGACGGCCGACCCACAGTCCGGGTCATCACCCGCCAGATCAAGGTGGACGAACCGGCCCGCGGGCAACAGCTCGTAAACCCGTATCGCCTCCGACCCGACTGCCTTCAGGCCGACGTCCGGCATCCGCCGCCCCACCAGCGGGTCCGCCCCGGCCGTCATCGCCCCGTACCCGATGCCGAGCCCGGACACCCTCGCCGCCAACGTCCGGTTGACCTCCTCCATCCCCAGGAGCTCATCGAACAGCTTGCGCAGGGCCGCGCCGGGCCGCTGGTACTGCCGTACGAGCGTCAGCTCCGCCAGCAGCGTCTGCACCTCGGTGTTCTCGGTGACCAGCTGCCCGACGGGCCTGCGTTCCGCGTCGTAGCTGTCGAGCAGGCCGGGCGGTGCCCAGCCGTTGACCGCGGCGGCGAGCTTCCAGCCGAGGTTCATCGCGTCCTGGAGGCCGGTGTTCAGGCCCTGGCCCGCGGCGGGGAAGTGGATGTGCGCGGCGTCGCCCGCCAGCAGGACCCGGCCGGAGCGGTAGCCCGCGGCGAGCCGGGTGGCGTTGCCGAAGCGGGAGAGCCAGCGCGGGTCGGCGATGCCGCAGTCGGTGCCGCACATCCGGGTCAGGGACGCACGGAACTCCTCCAATGTCACCGGTTCGGCGGCCGGCACCCGCATCCGCTCCGGGTCGATGAGGACCAGCCGCGTCAGGCCGTCCTCCATCGGCGCGACGAGAACGCCGCCCGCGCGGGCGGCGTCGAGCGCGTCGGGGTCGATCGCCGCGAAGTCGCCGAGTACGCCGGTGAGGGTTTCGTCGGTGCCGGGGAAGGCGATGCCGGCGGACTGCCGTACGACGCTGCGCCCGCCGTCGCAGCCGACGACGTAACCGGTACGGGTGGTTTCGACAGCACCGTCTTGACCGCGCACTTCGACGTCCACCCCGTCGGCGTCCTGGCGCAGCCCGGCGACCTCGTATCCGCGCTCGATCACGACACCCAGCTCCCGGGCCCGCTCGGCCAGCAGTTCCTCGGTGCGGGCCTGGGCGATGAACAGGGTGTAGCCGTGCCGGGAGTCCAGCGCCGAGAAATCCAGGTGGGTGGGGAGCTGGGCGAAGTGCCAGCCGGGGACGGTGCGGCCGAGCCGGAGGAAACGGTCCAGCAAGCCGCGCTGATCCATCAGTTCCACGCTGCGCGGGTGCAGGGTCAGCGCCCGCGAGTCGCGCTGCGGTTCCGTACGGCGCTCCAGAACGCGGGTCCGCACTCCGGCCAGCGCGAGTTCGCTCGCGAGCATCAGTCCGGTCGGTCCGGCGCCCACCACGGTCACATCGGTCACTTCGGCCACATCGACGTTCATGAAGTTGTCCTCCCAGGTCAGGGATCAGCGCGGTCAGGGACCGGCGAGGGATGCACATTAATGAACACCGTTCACGTGAACGCTGTTCACTATAGTGAGGCCCATGAGCTCACCGTCAACCCCGACCCGCGGCCGACCCGCCAGACTCGACCGCGCACGCACCCTGGAAACGGCACTTGACCTGCTGAATCAGTCCGGCCTCGACGCGCTGACCATGCGACGGCTCGCCGACGCGATGGGCGTACAGGCCGGCGCCCTGTACCGGTACTTCGCGACCAAGCAGGACCTGCTGACCGCCATGGCGGAACGGATGCTGGCGGGCGTCGGCACATCGACCCAGGCCGTGAGCGGCGACGACTGGAGCGAACGCCTGACCACCCTCGCCCACGCCCTGCGCACCGCCCTGCTGGCCCACCGCGACGGCGCACGCGTATTCGCCGGCACCCACGCGACCGGCCCCAGCGTCCTCGGCTTCGCCGACGCGTTCGTGGGCGTACTACGGGAGGCGGGCTTCCAGGACGACGCAGCGGCCCGCGCCCTCTATACGGTGGTCAACTACACCGTGGGCCACACCTTGGAGGAGCAAGCGGCACTCCAGGCGGAGGACGGGGACACCAAGGGCGCAGGCGCCCTACGCGAAGCGGTAACAGCAGGCACGTACCCCCACCTCAACGCCACCCTCCCCACCCTCACCAGCACAGACTTCACCCGCCTCTTCGAGTTCGGACTCGATCTGCTCATCGAGGGGCTGCGGGCGCGGCACGCGCCGCCGTCGGCCATGTGATGCGCTGGCCGCCGGGCCCGACGGTGATGCTGAACCGCTCCAGGCCCGGGGAGCCGTCGGCCCGCCAGCGCCGTACGTGTTCCTCCACCGCGTCCCACAATCGCGCCGGGCCTCCCTGGCGTACCAGCGAGCGGCCCCTGTCCTGGCGGAGGGCCGCCCATGAGCCGTCCGCGACGTCCAGCAGCACCTGCTCGGCACGGCCGTCCTCGCCCGCCAGAGTGATGTGCTGGGCGCGGGGGGCCGCGATCTGCGCGACGAAGCGCGCGGTCCAGTCGTCCAGCGCCTCATGTGCGGCCAGGCGGCTGGGCCGTTCATCGGCACTCGTCAGATCGGGCAGGCAGCCGAGTGGGGGAGGCTGGTGGGAGCGGACCAGCATGAAGGAGATCCGGCCGCCGAGAAAACGGCCACGCGCCATGCCCTCGCCGACCGTGAGGCAGGCCAGTTCGGAGGCGTACAGCCAGCCGGACACGGTGGCCAGGATCCGGCCGCCCGGACGGGTCTGCTCGATCCAGTCGTGGGGGATCTCCAGGATTCCGCAGGAGGCAATCGTCCGGTCGTAGGGCGCCGAGGGCCCGTGCCCGGTCAGGCCGTCCCCGACGACGAGTTCGGGAGCATGGCCGCACGCGCCGAGAGCGACCCGGGCCCGGATCACCACGTCCGGATCGACCTCTACGGAGGTGACGCGGTCGCCGCCGAGCCGATGGCAGAGCAGCGCGGTGGAGTACCCGGTGCCGGTGCCGATCTCCAGTACCCGGTGGCCATCGGCGACGCGGAGCTCTTCGAGCATGCGCAGCACCAGCCCCGGCATGGTGCTGGAGGACGTGGGGGCCCGGCAGACCGCACCGCGGACATCGGACGGGACGATGGTGCCGGCTACCTGCGTGACCAGGGAATCGTCGCGGTAGCAGCGCTCCAGCCAGGTGTCGTCGCCGGGCAGCACGGGCCGCCACCAGGTCGGTGCGGAGCCGGGCACCCGCTCGAAGAAGCCGCCGCGCAGGAACTCGTGCCGCGGCACCGCTTCGGCCGCCGCCCGCCACCGATCCGTACGGAGGTGCCCGGCGTCCGTGAGCCGACGGACCAGGTCCGCCCGCAGCTCGTCTTCCTTCACACGGCGCCCCTCTCCAGCAGGCCCGCCATGGCCGCCACCATGGGCAGGCCGGTCTCCGGCTCCAGCCAGGCCCACTGACCGGACGGATTGCATTCCAGGAACCACCATCGCCCCTGCCGGTCGACGGCGAAGTCGAACGCCCCGAAGACCAGCCGGAAGTGGTCGAGGTAGGCGGCCAGGGCCTGCGGGACGCCGGGCGGCGGGGGCACGACGGTGTACGTCAGCGCCTCGTAATCGGTGCGCCAGTCCAGCAGGCCGGAGTCGATGCGTACGCAGAAGACGTGTTCACCGATGACGGTCACCCGGACATCCGCCGCCTTGTCGACCCGGTGCTGGAACAGGTGCGCCGTGCCTGCCACCGTGTCGTCGATCTCCTCGGCCGTGACCTCGGCGACTTCCACCGTGCAGGAGACACCGCCGATGCGGTACAGCGGCGTGGACAGGGGCTTGTAGATCACCGGGCCGTGTTCCTTGATGAACGTCCGTGCCGCCTCGGGATCGGAAGTGATCAGAGTGGGTGGCAGGCGGAAGCCGCACGAGGCCGCGGCGGCCAGGCCGGAGGGCTTGAACTCCGCGTCCCCGATGCGGTGCGGATGGTTGACGTACAGGCAACCGGGCAGAGAAGCCAGCACACCGCCCAGCCCGTACCGGGCCTGCGTCAGAGCGAACCGGGCGTCCTGCTCCGCCAGGTGCGGGAAGCCGAAACCGCACGGCCGCCGGTAGTAGAGCGAGCGGACACCGCTCAGGTCCGCGGCTCTGGAGGGTGTCGTGACCGTTCCGGCGAGCCCGTCGGAAGTGAGGGTGGCCGCGATGGTCAGGGCATGGGGGAAGTCCGCGGAATCCAGGCGTACGACGGGTACGCCGCGGCGGTTCAGCTCCCGGACCACCAGGTCGGCCGTGGGGTCGTCCTTGCTGGTCACAGCCAGGACGGGCCGGGTGTCGCTCACTGGTCGCTGTCGTTGCCGGTGTCCTGGTCCCCGCCGCCGTCCCCGCCGCCACCGGCGCCGTCCGACGGGTTGCCGGTGTTGGTCGGCGGATTGGTTCCGGTGCTCGTACCGTGCCCGGGCATCAGCACCGGCCGCCCTTCGGCGTCGAAATAGCGTGCCGTCTGCGTCTCCGGGTCGAGTTCGGTACGTGCGTAGGCAGGCGCGAACGAGGGGTAGGGCGCCATGCGCCGCAGCCCCCACGGCGGTGGCGTCGGCGCGCCGGACGGCATCGGACAGCCGGTGGGGAAGCGATCCGCGTGGTGGAACACAAGGGTCTCCTCGCATGCGGCCCGTGCGGTGTGGCACCCGCGTGGCAGCACCGTGAGGCAACCGGAAGTGGTGGCGCGGCATCTGCTGACGCCGTGAACAGCGTGGCGGCCCCGGAGGGGGCGGAGGAAGAGCGCATGAGCGCGGAGGGAGGCGGCAGGCTTGCCCCCCTTCCTCCCCTCGCCGCACCCACGGCACGTTTGAGCCGCTCCCACCGGCTCTCCCCCACCCCTTGACCGTTGATCTTGCCAACCTTTTGGATCCCTTTACTTTCTCACCCCCAAGAATCGTTTGCCTTCAGCAACCAAGCGGTTCTACGGTTGCTCTAGGCAACAAAAGAAGAAGTGCGGAGGTGCCCATGGCCGCTCAGAGTCAGTACGAGGAGCTGGCCCGGCAGCTCAGTGCCATCGGTGCCGTCAAGCGGGAGATGGGGCGGATACTGCCGTCCGACTGTCCGCCCGCCTCGGCCGGGGTGCTCACGCTGCTCGACCGGTACGGCGAGATGCGGATGAGCAAGCTGGCGGAGCTGCTTGCGATCGACATGTCGGTCACGAGCCGGCATGTGGCGCACGTCGCCGAGCGCGGCTGGATCGAGCGGGAGCCCGATCCGCAGGACAAGCGGTCGCGCCTGCTGCGGCTGACGCCGAGCGGCCGGCTGCTCCTCGCGGAGCTCTCCGAACGTTACACAGCATCACTCGCCCGGTACCTGGACGACTGGTCCGACAGCGACGTCGGCCGTCTGAACGAGTTGCTCGCCCGGCTCCGTACGAGTTTCGGCGACTGCCGAACCCGGGCGCACCACGAAACGACCCGCACACCCGCGGAATGAAAAGGAACCACATGGCTACGACCACACCATCCGGTGTGCGGGGCGGCCACGCCAAGCACGGGGGCCACCCGGCTCCCGACGGGGCGCCCATGTCGCACCGTCAGATCATGGAGGCGATATCCGGGCTGCTGCTCGGCATGTTCGTCGCCATCCTGTCCTCGACGATCGTCTCGAACGCGCTGCCCGAGATCATCCATGACCTCAAGGGCGGCCAGAGCGCCTACACCTGGGTCGTGACCGCGTCGCTGCTGGCGATGACCGCGGCCACCCCGCTGTGGGGCAAGCTCTCCGACCTGTTCAGCAAGAAGCTGCTGGTGCAGGTCGCCCTGGTGATCTACGTGGCGGGCTCGGTGGTGGCCGGTCTGTCGCAGAACGCGGGCATGCTGATCGCGTGCCGCGTCGTCCAGGGCATCGGCGTGGGCGGTCTGTCCGCGCTGGCCCAGATCGTCATGGCCGCGATGATCTCCCCGCGCGAGCGCGGCCGGTACAGCGGCTACATCGGCGCGACCTTCGCGGTCGCCACGGTCGGCGGCCCGCTGCTGGGCGGCGTCATCACCGACACCAGCTGGATGGGCTGGCGCTGGTGCTTCTACGTCGGTGTGCCGTTCGCGGTGATCGCCCTGATCGTGCTGCAGAAGACCCTGAAGCTGCCCGTGGTCAAGCGGGACGTCAAGGTCGACTGGGCGGGCGCCTTCTTCATCAGCGCGGCGGTCTCGCTGCTGCTGGTGTGGGTGACGCTGGCCGGTGACAAGTACGACTGGATCTCCTGGCAGACCTTCGCCATGGTCGGCGGCTCGATCGTGCTGGGCGCGATCTTCGTCTTCGTGGAGTCGAAGGCGAGCGAGCCGATCGTGCCGCTGCGGCTGTTCCGCAACAAGACGATCACCCTCGCGTCGCTGGCCTCGCTGTTCGTCGGTATCGCGATGTTCTCCGGCACCGTCTTCTTCAGCCAGTACTTCCAGCTGGCGCGCGGCAAGTCCCCGACGATGTCCGGGATCATGACGATCCCGATGATCGGCGGTCTGTTCATCTCCTCGACCGTTTCCGGTCAGATCATCACCAAGACCGGCAAGTGGAAGGCGTGGCTGGTCTCCGGTGGCGTGCTGGTGACCGCCGGCCTGGGCCTGCTGGGCACCATCCGCTACGACACCGAGTACTGGCACATCGCGATCTTCATGGCGCTGATGGGTCTCGGCATCGGCATGATGATGCAGAACCTGGTGCTGTGCACGCAGAACCAGGTCGCCCCGCAGGACCTCGGCTCCGCCTCCTCCGTCGTGACCTTCTTCCGCTCCCTCGGTGGTGCGGTGGGCGTCTCGGCGCTCGGCGCGGTGCTCGCCAACCGGGTCACGCACTACGTCAAGGACGGCGTGCAGGAGCTCGGCCCGCAGGCCGCGGCGAAGTTCGCGCAGGGCGGTGCCGGCTCCGGCGGCGGTGGCATCCCGGACCTGGACGCCCTCCCGGCCCCGTTCCGGACGATCATGGAGAGCGCCTACGGGCACGGCGTCGGCGACGTCTTCCTGTACGCGGCCCCGTGCGCGCTGCTCGCCTTCCTGCTGACGCTGTTCATCAAGGAGGTCGCGCTGAAGACCCAGGGCGGCATGGCGCAGGCCGCGTCCCCCGAGGCCGCGCCGGCCGGTGCGGCAGCGCAGGCCGCCGCGGCGCCGCAGCCCGAGCCCGCCCTGGTGGGCGCGGGTGCCCCGGCGGGTCACGACGACAACGGCGCGGCGCCCTCCTGGGCGCAGCAGCCGGCGGCGACCACCGCCACGCAGCCGCTGGCGGCGTACGCCTCGGCGGGCGGCGGTGACGAGGTCCCGGCCGGTCCGGCGATCCACGGCTCGGTACGCAACGCGGAGGGCCACCCGGTCGCGAACTCCGCGGTCACGCTGATCTCGCTCAGCGGCAGCCAGCTGGGCCGCTCGGTGGTCCAAGCCAACGGTTCGTACGTGCTGAACGCCCCCGGCGCCGGTTCGTACGTGCTGATCGCGGCGGCCGACGGCCACCAGCCGCAGGCGTCCACGGTCGTCGTCGGCGAGCAGGCGCTGGCCTACGACATCCTGCTCAGCGGCACCAGTGGCCTGGGCGGCCAGGTCCGCAGCGCGGTCACCGGCGAGCCGGTGGCGGACGCGATGGTCGTGGTCACCGACGTACGCGGCGAGGTGCTGGCCACCGGCAAGACCGCGCCGGAGGGGTACTTCTCCTTCGACGAGCTGGCCCCCGGCACGTACACCATCGCCGTCAACGCGGCCGACTTCCGGCCGACGGCGCTGCCGGTCGAGGTCGGCGGCCAGGGCACGACCCGGATCGAGATCGAGCTGCTGTCCGGCGCCCGGGTGCAGGGCGTCGTACGGGCGGGAGCCGAGCGGCGGCCGCTGCCGGACGCGCGGGTCACCCTCGTGGACGCGGCGGGCAACGTCGTGGCCACCTCCACCACCGGTGAGGACGGCGCGTACGCCTTCACCGACCTGGACGCGGGCGACTACACGGTCATCGCGAGCGGCTACCCGCCGGTCGCCAACGGCCTGACGGTCGACGCGCGCGGGGTCGACGGCTACGACGTCGAGCTCGCCCACCCCGGCGAGTGATCCCGGGCCCGGGAGCCTGCCGTACCGCGGCGGGCCCCCGGGAGCCCCGGCTCACCCCGGGGCGCACGAACCCCGGTCCGCTGTCCTTTTGAGCGGAGAGGCAGCACGGACCGGACCCCAGGGCTCCGGCGGCGGTACGCGCACAGGCAGGGGACGGCCTGCGTGCCGCCGCCCGGAGCCCGACATGTGAGAGGCAAGAACGGGAGTGGGAATGACTTCGACGGGCGCGGCAGCGGCGGGACCGGCCAAGGGCGCGGGCGTCCGCGCGCAGGTCCGTACACGGGACGGCTGGGCGGTGCAGCACGCGGTGCTGACCGTCACCGACATGACCGGCACCCAGGTGCTGCGCGCGGCGGCCGACGAGGACGGCGTCGTACGGGACGCGCAGCCGCTGGCCCCCGGCCCGTACACGGTGATCGTGACGGCGGTCGGCTACGCGCCGGTGGCCTCCAGCGCGATCGTGACGGCGAGCGGCCGGATGGACGTCGGCAAGGTGACGCTGGCGCGGCAGGGCGGCGCTGAACTGCCGCCGCCCGGCGCCTGGACCATCGACCCCATGCACTCGACGGTCGCGGCGACCGCCCAGCACCTGGGCATCACCAGCGTGCACGGCCGCTTCCTGGACTTCGCCGGGCGCATCGAGATCTCCGAGGACCTGGAGAAGTCGTCGGTCGAGGCGGTCATCAAGACGGCGTCGATCGACACCGGCAACGGGATGCGCGACGGGCACCTGCGGACCGGGGACTTCCTGGACGTCGAGCAGTACCCGGAGATGACCTACCGCAGCACCGGCCTGGAGCCGGCCGGCCCGGACCGCTGGACCGTGCACGGCGAGCTGTCGCTGCGCGGCGTGGTACGCCCGGTGGACCTGGACCTGAGCTACCTCGGTACGGGCCCGGACCCGTGGGGCGGCGTGCGGGCGGCCTTCAACGCCACCGCCGAGCTGCGCCGCGAGGACTTCAAGATGAACTACAACCAGGTCGTCGCCGCCGGTATCGCGGCGATCGGCACGACGCTGCGCGTCGAGCTGGACATCCAGGCCGTACAGGGCGAGACCCTGCCGACGGCCTGACGACCCGGCCCCTACCCCCCGACCGGGGCCGTACGCGACGGTGCCCCGCCCTTTGCACTGCAAGGGGCGGGGCACCGTCGTGCAGGGCAACCCGTCAGTTGGTCTTGCACTTGTTGCCCGTGGCGGGGTTGAGCAGCCCGATGACGTCGATGGTGTTGCCACAGATCGGGATGCCGACGTCGATCGGGACCTGGATGGCGTTGCCGGACAGGATGCCCGGCGAGTTGGCGACCTTGGCCCCGGCCCCCGCGTCGGCGACGGCGGTACCGACGCTGCCGAGGACGGCGGCGACGGTCAGGACACCCGCGCTGATGGCAGTACGAACGCGCATATGGAGCTCCTTACGCTGCGCTGAGAAATGATCAGAAAAGAGGTTCACGCAGCGGCGGTCCGAAAAACCGACACGTCGGCCGATGCCCACGTTCGGCGGGACCGCTTCACGCTTCCGGACGCGCGGGGCGCACACAACGGCGTACGGGGTGATAGGGGCGCGCCGGCCGACCCCTACCGGGCGCCGTCCCGGCCCGCCTCCGACTGTGCGCGCTCCCGCTCACGCATCGCCTCGATGCCCGCGATCTGGAGGTCGAGGGCGAAGGCGAAGT
Organism: Streptomyces sp. NRRL F-5755; assembly: GCF_001279365.1. Classification (NCBI taxonomy): domain Bacteria; kingdom Bacillati; phylum Actinomycetota; class Actinomycetes; order Kitasatosporales; family Streptomycetaceae; genus Streptomyces; species Streptomyces sp. NRRL F-5755. Next base: position 26,843 of record NZ_LGCW01000011.1, read on the forward strand.
CGTTCTCCAGCATCTGCTCGGCGGTCAGCCCCTTGCGCGCGTACACCGCCTTGACGGACAACTCCATCGTCTCGGCGAACTCCGGGCGGTCCTGCACGGCGCCCACGACCTGCCGGAAGTACTCGTCGAGGGTGGAGCCCTCGGCCCGGCAGCGGGCGCGGTGCAGACCCTGGATGGTGCAGAAACCGTAGACGAACTGGAAGACCGCCGCGAGCGCTCCGGACGTCGACTCCTTCGAGAGGCCGCTGCGCGCCATCACCCGCAGGGTCGCGTTGGAGAAGGCCATCGAGTGCGGCCCGAAATTGATGTACTCCCCCAGCAACCTCGGTACCCAGGGATGGGCGAGCAGCATGGTGCGGTATTCGGTGGCGAGGTGGCGCAGCTGGTCGCGCCAGTCGGCCGTCTCGTCGGACTCGTCGGGCAGGTCGATCTCGCCGGCCGCCGCGTCCATGGCCAGCTCCAGCAGGTCGTCCTTGGTGTCGACGTACCAATAGACGGACATGGCGGTGACGCCCAGCTCGGCGGCGAGACGGCGCATGGAGAACTTCGCCAGGCCCTCGGCGTCCAGCAGCCGGACCGTGGCCGCGACGATCTTGTCGAGGTCCAGTCCGGCCGGCTGGTCCGCCTTCCGTTTCACCGGGGGGCGCTCGGCCAGCCATACGCTCTTCGGCTGTTTCCCGGCGCGGCCCGAAGTCGCGGCCATCTCGCGCCCTCCCTTTCGTTACGCAGTGGTACGCAGTCGATGCTATTCCGGGCGGGCGGCGGCCGGAGCCGGGCCCGTACCGTCTTCGGGCACGTCGGCACGCTGCGCGCCGTCGCCCGGCGCCGACCGGTCGCGCTCCGCGCGGCGCAGCAGGAACGCCGCGAGCAGGCCGCCGAGGAAGACGGCCGCCGCGCCCACGAGTTGGCTGGTGCCGATGCCGGAGGCGAACGCGTCGTGCACGGCCGCCCGGTCCGCGTCCGTACGGGCCAGGGCCAGCGCGGCGGGCAGCGAACCGGCGCCCACCGCGACCGCCGGGAGCAGCGCGGCGAAGCGGGAGTTGAGCACCGCGCCGAGCACCGCGACGCCCAGGCCCTGGCCGAACTCCATCAGCGTGCCGTTCACACCCGCGCCCACCCCGGCCTTCTCCACCGGGATCGCGGACATCACCGCATTGGCCATGGCGGGCATCGCGAAGGCCACGCCGACGCCCATCACCAGCAGGCCGAGCAGCATGCCGCCGTAGCTGTCGCTGCCCAGGGTGGCGATGGCGGTCAGGCCGGCGGCCAGCAGGGTCATCCCGGTCACGATCATGCCGGGGGTGCCGAGCCTGGGCATCAGCTTGGCGCTCAGGCCGCTGAAGTTCAGTACGACGACCATCAGGGCCAGCGGCGCCATCCGCAGACCGGCCTCCAACGGGCCGTATCCGAGGACCAGTTGCAGGTGCTGGGTGAGCAGGAACATCGAGCCGCCCAGGCCGAAGGCCACCAGGATGCCGCCGGACACCGCGCCGATGAACCGGCTGTTGCGGAAGAAGTGCATGTCCAGCATCGGGTACGGGACATGGAGTTCCCACAGCGCGAAGACGGCCAGGCCCACGATGCCGATGGCGGCGGAGGTCAGCACCCGGCCCGAGAGCCAGCCGCTCTCGGGCCCGGAGATGATCGCGAAGACCACGCCCACCATGCCGATCATGGAGAGCAGCGCGCCGACCAGGTCGGGGCGGTCGCCGCTGGGGTTCTTCGACTCGGGGACCAGCCGCAGCACGGCGACCAGACCGATCAGCGCGACCGGGATGTTGACCAGGAACAGCGAGCCCCACCAGAAGTGGGCGAGCAGCGAGCCGCCGATCAGCGGCCCGGCGGCGAAGCCGAGCGAGTTCACCGAGCTCCAGATGCCGATCGCCTTCGGGCGCTCGGTGTCGTCGAATATCTGCATCACGACGGCGAGCGTGGTCGTCATCAGCAGCGCGCCGCCGACGCCCATCCCGGCGCGGGCCGCGATCAGCTGGCCGGGCGACTGGGCGAGGGAGGCGGCGAGCGAGGCGACGCCGAACAGCACCAGGCCGAGGGCGAGCATCTTCTTGCGGCCGTAGCGGTCGGCCGCGTTGCCCGCGGTGAGCAGCAGGCCGGACTGGACCAGGGAGTATGCGTTGAGCATCCACTGCACGTCGGCGGTGGTGGCGCCCATCTCCTCGGTGAGGGAGGGCACGGCGACGTTCAGGACGGTGTTGTCGAGCAGGACGGTCAGCTGCGCGAGGCAGATGACGGCGAGGATGAGCCAGCGGGCGGGATTGCGGGCCGGGCTCAAGGGATCGGTGGCGCTGGGGGCCACGGAGGACATGCAGGCTCCCTGTACGGAGGTGATGCGAGCGGAAGAGCGGGACGCATACACCGTACAGGGAGCGTTATACGCCGTACAGGCGATTATTCGGGGCCGGGGACGGGCGGCGATCGCTATGTCACGAGAGGGGACGCGTCAGGTCATAGAGCGTCGAGTTCCCGATGGTGACCTTCTTGAAGGACTTCTCGACCCAGCTGGTGATGTCGGACGAGGTGGACGAGGAGGCCGAGCTGCCATCCCCCTTCGTGCCGAAGAAGCCGCCGCCCATTCCGCTGCCGATGAAGTAATGGATCTTCCCCTGGCGTACGTACTCCTTGAACTGTCCGAGGGTCGGTGACGGGTCGCTGCCGTTGAAGCCGCCGATCGGCATGACCGGCAGACCGGTGGCGAGCTGGTAGCTCGCGGCGTTCTGGGAGCCGATCGCGGCGGCGGCCCAGGTGTGGTCGGCGGCGTTCTTCTTGAGGGCGGCCTTGGCCTTGGCGCTGACCTGCTGGCCGTTGAGGAGGCCGCCCAGGGCGTTGCGAGGGGCGCCGTTGCGTTGGCCGTCGCGTTGGCCGTCGCCTTGTCCGTCGCGTTGTCCGGGGCCCTGGCCTTGGGTGGGCGCCTGGCCGGGTGGTGGGCCGCCCGGGCCACCGTTGCCCTTGCTGGCCTTGCTGCCCTTGCCCCCCGGCCCGGGACCGCGCCCGCCGATGACGATCATGCCGCCGTGCCGGCCTCCGGCCCCCTTGACCTCCGGCCCCGCGGTGACGATGGAGCCGGTGTGCGGGGTGTTGACCGTATTCGCGGCGTACGCGACCGGGCCGCCCAGTCCCGCGGCGATGCCCAGGCCGGCGGCCACGACGGCCAGCCTGCGCCCCAGCCGTACGGAAAGCAGCAGCCCCAGCGCCGCCACGGCACCGACCGCGACGACGGTCCAGCGCAGCCAGGGCATCCACTGCGGCGACCGCGCCAGCAGGACGTACGCCCACCCCGCCGTCACCGCGACCGTGCCCGCCAGCAGCAGCGCGGCGGCGGTACGGGAGCGCCGCTGCCACAGCAGCGTGGCGCCCATGGCGACGAGGGCCGCGATGTACGGCGCCAGCGCCACGTTGTAGTACTGGTGGAAGATCCCGGACATGAAGCTGAACGTCGCGAACGTCATCAGCAGCGCCCCGCCCCACACCAGGAACGCAGCGCGCGCGGCGTCGGTACGGCGGGCCCGCCGCAGCACCACCAGCCCGGCGGCCAGCAGCAGGAACGCGGCGGGCAGCAGCCAGGAGATCTGGCCGCCCATGTCGGAGGTGAACAGCCGGGTGATGCCGGAGTCGCCCCAGGCGCCCCCGCCCCCGCGTCCGCCGCCGCCGGGCGGGCCGCCGCCCACGCTGCCGGTCTCGTTGCCGTTGATACGGCCGAGGCCGTTGTAGCCGAAGGTCAGCTCCAGGAAGCTGTTGTGCTGCGAGCCCCCGATGTACGGGCGCGAGGCGGCCGGCCACAGTTCCACGATCGCGACCCACCAGCCGCCGGACACCACCATCGCCAGTCCGCCCAGCAGCAGTTGGCCGATGCGGCGGCGCAGTGCGGTGGGTGCGCAGACCGCGTACACAACCGCCAGCGGCGGCAGGATCAGCCACGCCTGCAACGTCTTGGTCAGGAAGGCGAAGCCGAAGCAGACGCCCGCCAGCAGCAGCCACTTCGTACGGGCGTCCTCCAGCGCGCGCAGCACGCAGTACACGGCGCACACCATGAGCAGGCACAGCAGCGCGTCGGGGTTGTTGAAGCGGAACATCAGCGCGGCGACCGGCGTCAGCGCGAGCAGCGCGCCCGCGAACAGCCCGGCCCCCGCGCCGAAGCGGCGCCGTACGGCCGCGTACAGCACACCGACCGTGGCGACCCCCATCAGCGCTTCCGGAACCAGGATCGCCCACGCGCTGAGGCCGAAGACCCGTACGGACAGGGCCATCGGCCACAGGGCGGCCGGGGGCTTGTCGACGGTGATGGAATTCGCCGCGTCGGACGACCCGAAGAAGAACGCCTTCCAGCTCGCGGAGCCGGCCTGGGCCGCCGCCGAGTAGAACTGGTTCGCGTAGCCGGAAGCGCCCAGGTCCCAGAGGTAGAGGGCGGCGGTGGCCAGGAGGAGGACCAGGAGGGCGGGGCGGGGCCGGCGG